>JABDRH010000039.1 GCA_013041835.1 Desulfatitalea sp.
GTATAGCCCCGCTTCTCACCATGTGCTTGATGCCCAATGCGCCAATGGCCATTGTGATGATCTTGCGGTTTTTAGCAAAAAAGATCGTGCTCGGAAAAAGAGTCCGCAGGCCGGGATAGCCCTTGAAGATGATGTATTGCCGCCCGTTGATGACCTTGGGGATGGCGCGTCCGGTGATGCCCAAGTCCTTGCACACCAGCGCCAGCGTGCGCAAATCCAGGATGGGGGAAATATACGGCGCGACATTGCGCCTGGCAAAGGAAACGGCGGTTAGTGCGTTAAGATCACCAGGTGTTATGGTCTTCCGCCTTCCGTGACCATGACAGTCGATGGCGGAGTACTCGGGGGCCGGCCGGATGGTTTGATGGGTCTGGGATAATTTACGACGGATAGTCACGTGGCAGGGCATTAGGGGTGCCTTTTCGTCAGGCGGTGCTGAAAGCCGTTACTCTTGAGGCACCCTGGAAAAATCAAAACCGGGCGTATGTTCTGCTTTTACCTTCATTACTTGCGGTATGAGCTACCACATGTTTAAGTGCACCAAGAGTTTCTTTTGCCAAATTGAAATTTCCTGGACCCATATCAAAACCAAATTTTTCCATCGACCGACATTACCGATTTGTTGTTGGCGGCATCGACTACATGGACCCGCATTGCTTCCGGATCAAACTGATAAATCAGATTCCTGCCGACTTTTGGATTGGACAATATCTTCGGGTGAAACACCACTAGGTTTTTTCCGTCGCGTTGTCGGGCTGAAGGCGCCAGCAGGCCCGGATGTCCCTCGGTTTTTACCCGTCTGCCGATCTGTTGGGTAAAGCTGTAATTGGTGGAGGTGGTTAATTTTGGAAGGTGTTCGGCCTCACCGGTCAGATCTACTAAAATTGCCGTGCAAGACACTTCATAGATCGTCCGATGGCGTTCAATTATCCCTTGGCGCCCTCTTCTGCCGATCTCTTCCCGAATCATGTGATACGCGGTTTCCCAGATGGTTGTTTGCGAGTTCAAGCAACCATACCATACCGGAAAGGACCCATCGCCATAGCGGGTGGAAATGTTGGTGACCCGCTGAAAAACATTCAAAATGGCAGCGCTGTAAAGGTGGGTCGAATCGACCACCGAAAGGCATTCTTCCGAGCGCATCCGGTTCGCTTCCCGTGAAGCCATTTGGGCGGATGCTTGGCCTTTTTCATCCGGGTCCACCAGGTCATCAAAAGCGCTTTTTCCCAACCTTTTGTTGGCGTTGCGAAAAGCGGGTTCGCTATCAAGGGTCGATAGTCGTTGAAACAATGATGTCGCTTTCAATTTCCCTGCTCTACAGCTCAACCAGATGTTCCAGCAATTGGGCTACCCGGTATATGCCAATGAAACCCTGTTTTTTCATAATTTCAAGGGGAGTGAAGTTATCCAGGTATCTGTTTCGTTCATGGACCCAGTGATAGCAAATTTCTGAGTTGACGGGGTACAAGGTGCGAAGATTTTGGTGTATCACCAGCAGCCACCCCAATCGATCCAATAAATCGCGGTTGCCCGGCAATGCTTTGCCTTTGCGGTACTGTGTGAGCATGCGCCGGCTATTGTTGCTCAAACCGAGAAGTTCAAGCTGATCAGCGGTGGACAGTTTCCAGTGATCAAAAAGCCGGATGACCATTTGGGTCAGACTGCGGCGATTTTCCTCGTTTTCTCGGCCAAATGGTGGGGGCAATGGCTGGCGATGGCCGAAAGCCGTGGCGCCATCATCGATAAGGGATGCGAAACAGAGTGAATTGTTTGATTGCATTGGCCTGACCTCCGATCATGTTAACTAATACGCTTTTTTTGTATACTTGTCAACCATGATCATATTTAATTCGGGCCAGGGCTAAATCACCCGCATTGCTTGCCGCGGCCGAGCAACCGCAGCACCACGGCCGCATGAGTTTGAGCGGCGCCCCGGTGGGAGAGCACGGCGCGGCGCGACGCACGGCCCAAGGCTTCGGCCTTGCGGGGATGTTTCAACCAATCGATGGCCAATGCCGCCAACTCGTCGGCCCCGTTGATCTGGACGCCGCCGCCGCTGTCTTCCACCAACTGCTTGGCATCGGCAAAGTCCTCCATGGAAGGACCATACATCACGGGTTTGGCCCACAGGGCGGGCTCCAGAAGATTTTGCCCCCCCTTGGGCGCCAGGCTGCCCCCGCAAAAGACGAACCGGGCCATGCTGTAGGCATCGGATAGCTCGCCGATGGTATCCAGCACCACTACCGGTGCGCTACGGAAACCTGTACCCGCGTTTAGCCGAGTGCGCCGCTGGCTGGTCAATCCTTTTTCCCTGATCCATTGTTCGACGCGGGGCACCCGTTGGGTGTGACGCGGCGCCACGATCAGCACGGCCTCGGGGAAGACTTTTCTGATCTGAAGAAAGGCGTCCAGCAAAATCCCTTCTTCGGGTTCCCGCGTGCTGCCGGCGACAAAAACCGGGGTTTCGGCGGTCAGGCCAAACAGGTCGGCGGCCCAAGTTTTCGCCCGTTCTCCATCCGCTTGAGGGTCGGGGCAATCAAATTTGGCGTTGCCGTGAACGGCCACCTTGTGATGGGGGGCGCCGAGGGAGACGATTCTGTGGGCATCGGCCTCGGATATCATGCTCAGCGCGTCGAGGTGGGACAGGGTGTAGCGCATCAACGGCCGTACGAGGTGATAGCGTCTTATGGTGCGGACCGAAATACGGCCGTTCAAAAGCGCCGTGCGGATGCCGGCACGCCGCGCGGTGATGATCAGGTTCGGCCAGATTTCAGTTTCCAGAATCGCCAAGACATCCGGCTGAAAATGTTGTATGGCGCGCTGCGTCGGTGCGGGCAGGTCAAAAGGGGCGTAAAAAACGTCACCCGGCGTGGGCCACTGGGTACGGGCGCGCGCCAATCCTTGTCGCGTGGCGGCGGAAAGCATGATCCGGCAATCGGGCAATTCATTCCACAAGACGCCGGCGATGGCCTGGGCCACGCCCGCCTCACCGACGGAAACCGCATGCAGCCAGATATGGGGCCGCTCGGCGTCATTGCCACGGATGGATTGGGGGTAACGTCCCAGGCGTTGGTGGAATCTTTCCATCTCCTGGCGATCGCGACGGCTTCGAAACCAGAGGGCGGGAATGAGGGGCGTTGCGATGCCATGGCCGATGAGGTTGTAGATGGTATGCAACGGATTCATGGGCGCGGGATTTCAACGAACCGGCGCCCTTTAATGCGCAGCAGGGTCATTCGTTTGATCGACTCGCCGTTGGGGCCGAAAGCGGTGGGGCCGGTCACACCCTGTTCAAACATCATCTGTTTTAAGGCATCACGCAGTTCGTGGCGCATGTGTATATCGTTCTGATGCAATAAAGAGAAGACGAAGCTGGCCGTGTCAAATGCAAAGGCTTCGATAATGCCGGGCTTGCGACCATAGATCGATGTATAGGATTTTACAAAGCGCTGCACGTGGGCTTGATCGCTGTCCTGGTAAAACCCGTCCACCAGAACGGCATTCTGGGCGTACTTTCGGGTCATGTCGATCAACTGTTGGGCATGCCACAAGTTGGTGCCCACGGTATAGATTTGCTTCACATCGTAATAGGCGAGCTGAGGCAATATGAGACCTGCCATTTGGGGGGAATCGGGAATGAATAGGACATCAAAATCGGTGACGGGCCTGTCCTGTTCTTCAACGGAGCGGCGGCCAAGCGCAGGTCCTTTGATCCGGTCCTGGTCCGGATCCTGGTGAAAAAGGCCGCTCAACCGGGTAATGGGATCAGGAAGCAAGGTCTCCAAATGATCGATAGGGTCACCCTCGGATGTGTCTCGAAAATAGGGGCTCTCTTCCACTTGCACGACGGGCCGGGCCTGCAATTCGGCTGGAACCGGATAGTAGGTGCCCACCAGCTTTTTGATGGTATCGGCGAAATCAGTCTGTTCGGGGCTGTAGCTTTCGACCCCGACCATGCGCCCCCCCTGGTTCAACACTTCGTCCCAAAAGGCGGTCATGAAGGTACGGCCGTAATTCTCCTCGGGGTACATGATGGCATAATCCGTCAGGCCCAGTTCTTTGGAGAAATATCCGATCAGAGTTTTCACTTGACTTTGGGGCGTAATAAAGTGACGGAACACAAAATCGCCGGCCTGTGTGATTTCAGGCCGTTGAGTGAACGCGATGATGGGAATCGCCAGTTGTTGGGCCTGGCTGACCGCGGCCGGCGCGGTCGTAATGGGACCGAGGATCAGCCCCACGCCGGCTTGATGCAACTCTTTCACCGCCTGAACAGCCACTTGTTCCCGGGAGGCGGTATCCCTGACCACCAACCGGATGGGAGCAATGCCTTCGCCGTGGGGCTGCGCGCTCAAGGCGAATTCAATGGCATTAAGCGCTCGCCGGCCGTATGCTTCATAGGCGCCGCTCAACGGCAGCAGGCATCCCACCGTACGCGGCGTGAAGGCCAGACGCCGGCTCAACATCTCAACCAGGTTGGCGGCGTCCGGGGTGTGGGGATGGCCTGGAAACGACGCCTGGAAAGCATTTAATATCTCCAGGGCATCGTCATAATCCGCTTCAAGGACCAATACCACCGCATAGCGATACATCAGGTGGCTTCGCATGCGCCGGTCGTCCATGAGATCCCACAGGGCGGTGATCTGCTCCCGGTTCATTTTGTCAATGGTCTGGATCAACGCCTCGGCCCAGGATGCATTTTCCGGTGCCGGCAGCAAGCGGTATAGTTGATAGAGATACGACGCGCTTTGGCTGACGCCGGTGTCGCCGTCATGCAGCGAGACGAGACGTTCCACCAGGGCGATGCGCACCGGCGCCGGCGGATCTTCGGCAAGGCGTTGGGTTGCCGTTGCCTTGGCTTCCTCGTAACGGTTCTGCGCTGTCATCAGGTCGATAAGGGCCAGCCGCGCAGTATCGGCGGCCGGGTCCGCGGGGTATTCGGACAGGATGCGGGTGTAAAAAGCCTCGGCAGCCCCCAAGTCGCCCTGTTGTTGGCTGATCAGGCCGATGCGTTGCAGGGCGGCCGCGGTATGCGGTCCGTCTGGAAAGCGGGTCAGATAACTATTGAAGGCGGACATGGCCGCCTGCAGGTCGCCTTGGTCCAAATGCCCCTGTCCCTGCATGAAAAGCAGATTTTGCACGTCGACCGGCACAGCTGGTTGACGGGATGGGGTGGATACGCATGCGCTCAGCAGCAGACATAGCCATAGGGGGAAAAACAGTATGTGCCAAATATTGCATCGCTGCAGTGAGTCGGATACCACGTTCACCTCCGGAGGATGTCCGGTTTTGGCATCTAACGGCATTTTTGTCAACGAATCCAGAGCGTATACGCTCATACCGGTCAGGTCAGGCGCGCCAGTTCGGCATCCGATTTGCGCAGGTAAACCGGTGTAAACCGTTCCAGATCCTCTTTGCACCCGTTTTGAAGTCGTTGTGCCCCCAATTGGGCGACCACCACCGGTTGCAAGGCATCGCGCCCGGCATCGGGGAACAGGACGGGATACCGGCTGTCGCTTTCAATGGTGGAGCGGTATTGACGGGCTCCGCTGCCGATGTAAAGACAAGCGCCCGGAACCGTGCCCAGCACCTCGGTCAGCGAGCCGGCGTGTTCGGCCGAAACCGCACTGAGATTTGATGCCCTGCATCGATAAAGCGACCAGTAAACCTCACGCCGGCGGGCATCGATCATGGGGCAGATGTACGGTGCGTCGCCTGAAGCCTGTTGGGCCAGCACAGCCAAGGTGGAGACGCCGATAAAGGGTTTGCCGGTGGCCAGGGACAATCCTTTGACGGTACTGATGCCGATGCGCAAGCCGGTGAAACTGCCCGGTCCGCGAGTCACCACAAAGCCGTCCAGTGCATCAAGGGCCAGCCCAGCGTCGTTGATGACCGCATGAATCGTCGTCATGAGCACACGGGCATGGGTCAGCCCCTGGTCAACGATTCGCTGGGCCAAGGGCTGACCCGCGTCTGTCAGGGCGACGCCACACACCTCGGTGGCGGTATCCACGGCGAGCAGGCGCATGGTTGCTTTAATTTTTCCTGGTGCTTTTCGCGCGGGAGGCGGCTTTTGTTTTTGAAACCCGCTTTTTGGCCACCGAAGGCAGCAGGGACTTTTCGATCACTTCGTCCATGTTTTGGACCGGAATGAAATTGAGCTTACGTTTAATGACCGCCGGTATCTCGGCCAGCTCCTTTTTGTTTTTCATGGGGATGAGGACGGTTTTAATGCCGGCCCGCAAGCCCCCCAGTGCTTTTTCCTTAAGCCCGCCGATGGGCAGGACCCGGCCGCGCAGGGTGATCTCGCCGGTCATGGCCACGTCCTTGTCGACCGGCCGCTGGGTCACGGCTGAGATGAGGGCCGCAGCCATGGCCGTGCCGGCCGAGGGACCGTCCTTGGGAATGGCTCCGGCGGGCACGTGGATATGGATATCCAGGTTTTCGAAGAGGTTGGGCTTGATGCCTTCCCGGTCAAGAAAGGACCGCGCGTAACTCAGGGCCGCCCTGGCCGATTCTTGCATCACCTCTCCGATCTGGCCGGTGATGATCAACTCTCCCTTGCCGCGGATCAAGCTGGCCTCCACAT
>JABDRH010000040.1 GCA_013041835.1 Desulfatitalea sp.
GGCATAAGGCCAACGGTCATGACGTACCAGGTGGCCGCGAAGACCACCAAAATGGCCAGTCCCACCTTAAATTGCACCCGGGGGATGACAAAAATCAGGAAAAAGGCAAAGTAAAAAAGGGCGGTTATCTCCAGCAGACGCGCCCACGAAGGCCGGGAAAGCCGTGCGGTAGACAGGGCACGGGCCAAAATATTGGCCTGGATTTCGACGTTCGAGGCACGGCCCGCAGCGCCCACGCGGTAGTGCTGGCCGATGGTGTCGGCGGTGGGACCGATCAGAACGATCTTGTTTTTCACTATGGCCGGATCGATGCTGCCGTCTATCAGGTCCACAAAGGAATACGTGTGTTCACGGGTCCATTGCCGGTCAAAACCGATCAGCATGTGAAAGGCTTCGTCTGTGTCGATTCGCACATGCTTGATCCGCAGGGTCGGTTGGCTGAGAAAATCGAGGTCAATGGCCAGCGCCCGCAGGTTCGTGTTCAGGTGCTTGAGGGTCAGTTGCAGCGCGAGGGAGGCGAATAAACGGCCCTTGTAATCCACCAGCAGGGGCACCCGACGCAGGGTGCCGTCGGAATCCTCGTCCAGGTTGAGGTGCCCTAAAGCGCCGGCTTTGGTAGCCAGGTCATCGAAGGTTACCCGCACTTTCCCGGCAGCCATGGGAAGGTGCCGCTGGTCGCCAGAGACGATATCCACCAGCCAGGGTCTCTTTGTGCCCACCACCGGAAGGCTTTGCGCATTCATGGAATGGATGATCAACACGCCGGTGAGGTCTTCGGCATCCGTTGCGTTTGGGGTGCCGGGCCTAAAATACAAGGGAAGCACCACATTTTTCGCCTGACGCACGGCCTGAATCAGGCGGCCGTCGTGATCCAGCCCGTCTTTGGCATGGTCGAGCATGCCTTCCAGCCGCTTCAGGGTCCGCTGGTCCCCGGGCCACTTCTCCGCACTGATCTGTTCACGCAACGACTCAAGGACGTCCAGCCCCGGATTGAGGTCAGGATGCGCAAACAACAAGCAAATTCCCTGGGCCGCGGCCTGATGCGTCGAAAGCAGGCGCGCCATCTCAGCGATGCGGTCCCTGGACCAAGGCCAATCGCCGATTCGGGCGACGCTTTTCTCGTCAATGGCAACAATGGCAATGGGCTGATCGACAGGGCGGCGAAAGTGACTGGACCAGAGATCAAAATTGGCGTTCTCCAAGGGCATCAGCGCAGAAAGCATGGCCGCGAAAACGAATGCGGTGAGCAAAAGAATCTGCAACAGCGGTGAAACAATGATCTTTTTTAGCATGGTCCCCGATCGGTTCTGAAGCGGTTGCGGGTATTGTGGCTGCTATTTGTGAATCGGCACAAATGCATAAAGTATTAATAGAATATTTGTTTTTTTCTCATCCCTCAAGACATGATGTAATCATCGGTTTCGACCAAGGGCGGCAGGGGAGGCGGTGCGGCGCCGGGGGGGGTGAACAGATCCGGGTCGATGGAGCGGTTCATCTCTTTGCGCATGGCCAGCATGATATGCTGAATCAGGGGGTGCATCCTCGAATACCGCTCGTTCATGTGCAGAACGAACGCTTTAGGCCGTGTCATCATTGCGGACTGAAAAGGCAAGTCCCGGGTTTGGGCCGTGTTGAAACGGCTGTTTTCATTATCCGCCGATTTCATTAGAACAGGCCGGAGCCGTTGTTCGATACAAGACAGCCGCAAGTTGATTTGTCGGCGCTGGTCGACGGTGCCCATCGTCTTGAAAGTAAATTTGGTGCCGCCAATAGCCGAACGGGCCATGCCGGAGAAAAAGATGGCCTGCTCGCCATGGCGTTGTCCGATTTCGCGCTCAATCATGCGGCCGATAAAACAGGCCAGATCGGACAACGCAACAGGTATGGTGATGCTCACGCAGTGTTCGGAGACGGTATTGGTTTTTTCAAATTGGCCTTCCTGGTAGCGGATCTGATGCCCATTGCTGAACGCATGGCTGCATTTGATGCCGACGATGGTCCAATCCGACGTTTCGGCATTTTCGATTTCAGCCCCGGAGATATCCGCGTGGGAAAGATCGGCGCCAATGCAAATGATATCGCATAGGTCTGAATCGCGCAAATCGGTATAAGACAGGCGCGCATTGCACAGGTCTGCGCCTTTTAAGGTGGCGCGGGTCATTTGCGCGTTGCGTAAATCCGCTCTGGTCAAATTCGTCGTACACAGGTTGGCCTGCACCAGTTGGGCATGAGCGAGGCAAACCCCTCGCAGGTTGGCGCCGGTTAGGCATGCGCCGGTGAGATCGGCCCGGTGCATATTGGCCCCAGGGCACAAAGCACCGGACAGGTTGCTCTTGCGCATATCGCAATGGCCGCAATCAGCGTCACTCAAATCACTCATGCAAAGACAGGTGGCACGCAAGCGGGCTTTTACGAGGCGGGCCTTTTCAAGCTTGGCTTGACGAAGGTTGGCGGATTCAAGATTGGCCTCTGACAGATCGGCGCCTTTCATGCTGGCGCCTTGAAAATCGGCTTTGTTTAGGCAGGCTTGGGACATGTTGGCGTCGAGCAGGACCGCACCTTTCAAGTCGGCTCCGTCCATGTGGGCACTTTTAAAATCAGCGCCGCATGCGTGACAGCGGCGCAAGCAGACCTGTTTCATGGAGGCCCGCGTCAAGCGGGCGCCCGTCAGGTTGGTTTCGATCAGCGTGGCGCCGTCCAGGCAGACGTCGCACAAATCAGCATTGCGTAGGTTGACACCAGTCCAATCGATTTTTCGCAGATCGTGTCCATGCAGGATCACCCCTTTAAGCTTGGCCATTCTCAGGTTGTCCGGATTGAACTTGGCAGTGCTCAGATCGGCCCCATCCAGAATCGCGCCGGACAGATCGGCGTCCGTCAAGTCCGCACCTTTCAGGTCGGCCCCATTGAACTTGGCCGCATTGATCCTGGCCCGGCGCAACCGGGTACGGGTCAGCTTGGCATGTCGAAAATCTGCGCCATTGAGCACTGCGTGGGACAGATCGGCCCCCGTCAAGTCCGCGCAGTACAATCGCGCCTTATTCAACTCGGCATGCCGCAGCGTGGCGCCTTGTAATTGGGTGTGGTACAAATTGGCTCCCATCAGCAGGGCGCCATTCAGGTGTGCGCCGGTCAAATCGGCACGACTCAAGTTGGCATGGCGCAGATTGGCGTGCTCCAAATTGATCCCATGCAGATCCGCGCCACTTAAATCAGCGCCGACCAGGTTGGCGCCGCTCAGATCATGGGTGCTCATGTCCCGCCCATTTAAGTGGCTGCGGGGCAGGTCGGAACGATCCTGGGTGCCGTTTTTACGCTTTTCATTCCACACGGTGGCAGCATGGGGCAAGATCGAATGTCTGGCTTCTGTTTGAGGCATCGTTGCATACCGATCATTTGAGTGAACAACAGTCCGAATGTCGCGGGTACGCAATTTTCACTGGAATGGAACATTAGAAACGGGTATTTAATTTATCTGTGGCTGTATGGATCCGCAGGCGCCTTGGCCATCGCATGCTACCGGGCGGGAAATACCGACAGATATAAGGGCCTGAGATATGTGCCCTACATAAAAAGTCGGTTTCACTTTGTCAAATACAATCTGTCGCGCCCGGAATTTGAAACCTCAAGCTATTCATGATAGCAATCACGAAGATGGAGAATGTTACGCATCGCCCCAATTGCCAATCATAAATGCAGCCTGTGCGGATTGCCGATCCTTTCCCAAGTTTATCACCAGATATTCGATGGGGGCAACTACTATTTCTGCTGTCAGGGATGCCGAATGGTCTTTGCCATGTTGATGGCCGCCGCCGATGCACCCGATCCATGCCGCTTTAAGGAAACCGATCTTTATCGCCAATGCCTGTCGGCCGGAGTGGTGCCGGCATCGGCGGCCGATCTGGCTCGCATGCATCATCAGGTTGAACCCCCGCTCGTATCCCCGCCCAAAGAAAGGGAGGATACGTCGCATGCCCTTACCCTGAACATCGTTGTCGAAGGCATGTGGTGCCCGGCCTGTGCCTGGGTCATCGGTGCCGCCTTGGACAATCTGGACGGCGTGTATTCGGCTCGCTGCGATTTTTCGACTGACCGCCTGCGCTGCACCTACGATCCGGTTCGTATCACTCCCGCTGGGATTCGCGCGCAGATGACACATATGGGGTATCACCCCCTTGACGACGATAGCGATGAAAAAAACAGCACGTTGCGCCGAGAGTTTGTCCGGATGGCAATATGCGGGCTGTTGTCCGTCAATATCATGATGCTTTCCTGGGCACTGTATTCCGGCTTTTTCACTACCTTAACCCGAACGGAAATCGGATATATCGCCTGGCCCGTATTTGTCATGACCACCCTGGTGTTCTTTTATGGCGGCGGCCCCATCCTGCGCAAGGCATGGGCCGGCTTGCGCCACGGCGCACCGGGCATGGAAGCATTGATCATCATGGGGGCGGGCAGTGCTTATGCTTACAGTCTGTTCCATCTATGGTCGGGCAGCCTGCACCTGTACTTCGATACGACCGCCATGCTGATTTCTCTTCTTTTGTTGGGTAAATTACTCGAATCCCGGGCAAAACTTCGGGTGCGCAGGGATCTGGAGGGCTTTCTCGCCCTGCAACCCAACAAAGTGAACCTGGTGAACGAGGCTGACCCAGGCGGCCGGTACGTGGCCATTGAACAGTTGCGGCCGGGCGACCGTTTCAAAGTGCAGCCAGCAGAGATCGTGCCGGCCGACGGCCGTGTGGTGCAGGGGGGCGGTCTATTGGACACCTCGGCTATTACGGGCGAAGCCCAACCGATCATGGTGCGAGTCGGTGATACGGTCACCAGCGGCAGTTGCGTGGCCAGCGGCATGATGGTCATCACGGCCGAGCGGGTGGGCTGTCAGGCTCTGCTCGGTGAAATGATCCATATCGTCAGCGAAAGCCTGGCGCAGCGCAGCCCCCTGGAAACGCGGACCGATCGCCTGCTGCGGGGTTTCGTGCCGTTGATTGCTGCCTTGGCCGTGGCCACCGGATGCCTCGGCTTTATCGCCGGCCTGCCCATGAACCAGGCCGTGGTGCGCGCCGTCACCGTCATGGTCATCGCCTGCCCTTGCGCCCTGGGCATCGCCATCCCCTTGGCCCGGGTGGCCGGTATCGCCGGTGCCGGGCAACGCGGCTTGCTGGTCAGGGATTATGACGCGTTCATCCAGGGTTGCCGTATTGATGCGCTGGTGCTGGACAAGACGGGAACCATCACGCATGGCCAGTGGCGGTTGGAAAGCATCGCGGTGTGCCCCCCCTGGTCGGAAGAGACACTCGTTGCCCTGGCGTTGGGTTTGGAAGCATCGGCGGACCATACAGTAGCCCGAGCCTTTCGGGCCTATGGGCGTCAAAGACATATCCCACCCGCGCAATTGGACCAGATCGAACAGCATGATCAGGGCATTTGCGGTGTTTACCAGGGTAAATCCGTGAGAATCGGAAGTCTCGCCTTTGCCGGTGTCCGGGAATCCGTCTGCCATCCACAGGCGCCTTTGTCAGGCCAAGGGGCGGAGCCGGCTCATTCCGAAGTGGTGATGCGTATCGATGGTCAATGGGCGGCCAGTTTCTATTTCGGCGACGCCTTGCGCCCGGGCGTGCCGCAACTGGTGCAGCGTCTTGCCTCTCGCAATATTGCAGTGTGCTTGATTTCCGGGGACGACGAGCGCATTACCCGGGCCGTGGCCGCCGCTGCAGGCATCGTCGATGCGCGGGGAGGGCTGCTGCCCGATGAAAAAGCCCTCTATATCAAGCAGTTACAAAAGCACGCGCGTTGCGTGGCCATGGTGGGTGATGGCATAAACGACGCGCCGGCACTGGCCTGCGCTGATTTGGGGGTGGCCATCCACGACGGCGCCTCCCTGGCTCAGCAGACGGCGTCAGTGACCCTCATGCGCTCCGATCCAGCACAATTGTTGACGTTTATACAATGGGCCGGCCGGGTGGATCGTAAGGTACGTCAAAATCTCTGGTGCGCCGTCATCTACAATCTGGTCGGCATCCCTGTGGCCATGACCGGTCTGCTCACCCCCCTGGTGGCGGCTTCGGCCATGCTGCTGAGCAGTTTAACGGTGATCGGCAACACCCTGCGCCTGGCGCGCGAGCCCTAAGGACTCCCAGCGTCTGTGATCTTGCAGCCGACTTGGACCGCAACGGTCCAGGCTGGGTGTGTGTGACGGGTAGCGGGATAAGCATCAAAGAATCGTTACCGGGCTTCAGGCAAAGGCGTAGCGCCTTGTTTTTTGTTGACATGTGATTTCGGCTATATTACCTGAGCTGAATCATTGTCAGACTGATAATCTTTTTTACATCGCTCATCTCATCTCATCTCATCTCGTCACAGTTCCTCTGAATCAGCAGCCAAATTTCCGATGTGATCCTTTAGGGCGCTTCAGATACGATTGATTGCTTCTCACTGCCACTGTTGTTGTAAAACCTTTCTCGCGCGTATCAAACTTTTTAAGGCTGAATGCGGTTTTCGACCCGGATTTGGGCAATGGCATATCAGCAGGCAATGGCTTGACGATTGTTTCGTCCTTTGAATGTCAATGCTGCTTCGTATCGGAAAAGGAGGTGATATCCAAAAAGCCTAAAAAGCAAAATGGAATATGGCATACAAAAGAAGAAATAGAAAAATATGGAAGAAAAGGAGTAATAGAGATGAAAAAACATCAAATTAACTATGTGTCCTGTTTGAAAATCGTTTTTATAGCATTTTCACTTGCTGTATTTGCATTCAGCGCTAACGCGCAGGACGTCGATGATACGCTGGAAAAGCGCATTGAAATACTCAATGAGATTTATAAAGATACCGATATTGAAACCCCTGGATTCAGCGTTGATTCGGTGAGTGACATTTTAGAAATAAAAATTGAACCTTCATACAAATTTGAAAAGGCAAGCCACGTGGCAAACGGCGCTGCCATAAGAAACCGAACCGCCGCCACGATACACCTTCGCGGTATCCCTTTGTCGAATACCACGGAAATATTGACAGCGTTATTATACTTGAATTTTAGCGACAATAACGCCAGCGTCGACACCTGTTACCCCATCTTATTCAATGCAAACCTGGTCAAGGCCACAAAAACAGCCGACAACCCAGATCCTTGCTGGGCAATGGCGATGAATCACAGTTACGTGGCGCAGGTGACGCAATATGTGGATATAAAGAATCCCAATCAGGATTATCGGGTAGTGCTGCCGTTTGCTTGCGGAACATCCACGTCAGGAGAGAACCCGTGGGGCTCTGCAAGCATCCTTCCCAACCCGGATGCGAAAATCGAAGGCGCAACGCTTGTCGTTGTCTATCGCAATGAAAATACGGACGGTCCATTATATATTTACGACAAGCTGAACAATTCCATGTTTCATTCAACAGCTTTTTTTTATTTGATTCACCCGCCGATATCAACGACACCATACAAGTATGCACTGTTTACCATGGTCGGGGCTGATGGTCAAAGAGGGTACAGCCACTATGATTTCACATCGGAACGTACTTATTTTGACCAACGACAAATTGCCGGCCCTCGCGATCCGGCAACGCCTATGGGGCTCAACTATACAAGCGACAGCGACTGGAATGGCAGTGACGGCTGGCCGTTAAACCAGCTTTGGGATACGCATACGCATTATGTTCAAATTGAAAAACCAGATGTTTCGGAAGTAAAATATATATCGGGCGGGGACTGCCTGGTTCCCGTGGCGTTTATACTTGATATGTTTTAGGCGATTGGCGGAAAAGAACATACCCTATTGCACCGGCTGTTTTCCCGTCTTCAAGGCGTGTCAAAGGACGCATACGGTCTGTATTCGGCCTTTGACACAACGCACAAGACGGGAAAAAAGACAAGCAAGAGGGTATGTGCTTTGACAGAAATCGCCATCGAGATCCTCGATCAGCACAGCGCCTTGTTTTACGTCCGGATCAGCACCGGCAAACCAGCAGTTCGGCACCATACCCTTCATTTGCGGTGCGATATGTTGATAAAAGTTTGCTTCCGTAACGAAGCATGCAGCAATAATTTCGCGAAATTCAGGGTTGAACCCTGCTTTTACCACCAATCGGGCGGGAGGACCGTCTGGTCCCGGATCCGAAGCATAGGTGAGATCAACAAACACTTTTGTGGCCGTACCCCACTGAACTGAATCGACATGGACATCGGAAACCTGCGTCTCGGGATAGGTATTTGCATGTGCATGCGTAAACCACTGAGGTGTTAAATCTTTAACTTCAAGCGGTAATTTCATTGGGTGATGTTTTTTCATAACATTTCCTCCAATACAGTGACATCCACCAAGCAGAAAAAGATATCGACCTGTTGATCGCCAGATACAAAATGGAAAAGGCAAAGCACACGGAACCTCATTAAACATGGAAAAAGGGTGAATTAGGCCATCCCCTTTCCGTGACGCACGATCTCGCCTTCGATTAGGTGGATCACCTCCTCGGCGATATTGGTGCTGTGGTCGGCCAGGCGCTCCAGGTGGCGGGAAATGAGCAGCAGGTTGATCAGATAGCTCACCCGGTCGGGATTGTCTTTGATGGTCGCCTTGATCTGCTGGTAAGCCTCGACCTGGATTTTGTCCACCTCGTCGTCCATGGTGATGACTTTAAAGGCCAGGTCGACATCCAGGTTGACCAGGGCGTCCAGGCTCATTTTCAGCATGTCCTGGGCCCGGTTGGCCATGGGGGCGTAATCGAAGACAAATTGCAGCGGCGGTCGTTTGGCGATGACCTGCACCCGCTGCGCGATGTTGACCGCTTCGTCGCCGATACGTTCCAGGTCGTTGTTGATTTTGATGATGGCGATAATGAAGCGCAAGTCCACGGCCACCGGCTGGTAGAGCGCCAACAGCTTGAGGCACTCCTCTTCGATCTCCACTTCCATTTCGTCGACTTCCCAGTCGGAATGGATGATCTTTTCGGCCAGATCGGCTTCCCGGGATTCCACCGCTTGTAACGCCATGCGCGCGCGTTCTTCCACCAAGGCGCCTAGGGACAGCATTTTCTTTTTTATTTTATCCAATTCCCGGTGTAGATGTTTGGACATCCTATCCTCCCCATTAACCGAATCGTCCGGTAATGTAATCTTGGGTCAACTTGTGCTTCGGTGTGGTAAAGACCTGCTCGGTATAGCCCACTTCAATTAAATCACCCAGGTGAAAATAGGCCGTGCGCTGGGATACGCGCGCCGCCTGTTGCATGGAGTGGGTCACGATGACGATGGCATACTGCCGGCGAAGATCATCGATAAGCTCTTCGATTTTTCCGGTGGCGATGGGGTCCAGGGCGCTGCACGGCTCATCCATGAGAATGACTTCGGGCCCCACGGCGATGGTGCGGGCGATGCACAGGCGCTGTTG
>JABDRH010000047.1 GCA_013041835.1 Desulfatitalea sp.
GGTTCCGGCTTCATTGCGGGGGATCACGTCGCGGCATGCGGGTTTATCGATTATCCGGGAAAAGCCGCGCGGATTTTGGGAGCGTTTGCCGAAAGGATTGTCGCACCCGTTGAAAACGTGGCGAAAGTATCTTCTGTTATCCCCCTCGAGCGGGCGGCCCTGTTTCGTGTGCATACGGAAACCAGTTATTACGCACTCCAGCGTGGTCGGTTGGTTCCGGGAGAGACCTTGTTGGTGCTCGGGGCCGGCGGCGCGACCGGCTTTGCCGCCGTTCAGCTCGGCAAATTGATGGGCGCCCGGGTGATCGCTTCGGCTTCGACCCGGGAAAAACGCAACATTGCCCTTGCCGGCGGCGCCAACGGGACCATCGACAGCAATGATCCCGATTGGCGCGCCCGGGTGAAGGAATGCACCGGCGGCCGTGGCGTTGATGTGGTGTTTGATCCGGTGGGCGGCGATTTCACCGAACGTGCATTCCGGTCACTTGCATGGAAAGGACGCCATCTGATCATTGGCTTTACTGCCGGAAAGATACCTTCGATTCCCGTCAATTTGGCAATGCTCAAAGGCTCATCGGTCATCGGTATCAATTTATTGGAAGCGCAGCGGCGTGAACCCACAAAATTTTATGCAAACGCAAGAGCGCTCATGGATCTTTTCGACATGGGCAAGTTGACCGTGCCGCCGATCGTGCGCCGGTTTCCATTGGAGGAGGCTTCCGAGGCCCTGGCCGCTGCTATCGGTGGAAAAGTTGCCGGGCGGATGGTCATCGACATCGCGAAAGCCTAAGCCCCAATGTTGCATTAAAAAAAATGGCCGAAAAGGAGGAAGCAGATGACAGGGAGCTGGGCAAAACCGTTGCTGATTTGGATTGTGGCGTTGACCCTAAGCGTCGTTGGACTTGACAGGCTTCATGCCATGAATTGGGATCTGGGGCAAGATGCAAGCATCGACTGTGATGTCACGGTTTCCTATGGCGCGGGATGGCGGCTGCAAGACCCGGAACCGGACAAGCTCGCATCGGCAAACAGCAACGACGGCGAATATAACTTCGACAGCGCCGGTGACATGTACAGCAATCGATTCAACATCACCGCCGACATCGATGCTCGATACAAGAACTTCGGCGTTTTCGTGCGTCCCCGCGCCTTCTATGATTTCGTGTACGAGGGGAAAAACGCCAATTATGACCAAAACCCAACGCCCAACTACATAGGGGACGATCCCAATGAGTTTTCGGATGATACCAAAAACATGCACGGCAGTCGGGCGGAATTTCTGGACTACTTCCTATACGGCGATCTGAATCTGGGCGATCGAAATCTTCAGGTTCGGGTAGGCAGCCAGACCATTCAATGGGGCGAGAGCCTATACATTCCAGGCATCAACACGGCCCAGGCCCATATGGACCTGACAGCGGCATCGGCGCCGGGCACCGAGGTCAAGGAGGTCCTGCTTCCCAGCGGTGCGGTCCTGGCGCAAATCGATGTCACCACGGATGGAAACGTCAGCCTGGTCGGCTATTATCAATGGGAGTGGGAGAAGAACCGCATGTATGAATCGGGATCCTACTTCAGCACCGCGGACTATCTGGACGAAGCCGGCATTACCTTTTTGCATCCGGCAGTACCCGGCGGCCTTTCCAAATTGGCGGACGATGAGCCCGATGGGGGGCAATTTGGCGCGGCCCTGATGTTCGTCGTACCGGCATTGAACGCCACCGAGTTCGGGCTGTACTACGTCAACTACCATGAAAAGGCGCTTTCCCTCGAAATCGCACCGCCTAACTATCAACTCACCTTTGCCCAGGATGTGAAGCTGTATGCGGTCAGTTTCAGTTCCCAGTTGGGGCGTTGGAACGTCAGTGGCGAGCTTAGTTACCGGGACGGCATCTTAACGCCCACCAAAGCCGGGTCCAACTCCCTGGCCGATCTCGTTCAGGGCCAGGTTTCCTGGTACTGGCGCGCCAGGCCGTGGTTGATCGGCCCGCTCATGGACTACATGACCGTTATCGGCGAAGTGGCCTTCGTGAGCTTGGCGGATTCGGATCTGCCGAAAGAATTGCTCGCGTGGGATGATTTCGCCTGGGGCTACAATCTGGGGGTCACCGCCACATGGCTGCAATTGTTGCCGGATCTGGATGTCGATGTTCCTGTCAACTACGTTGGCCGGCCGGAAGGCACAGCGGCAAATGGGATACTGGTGGAGAAGGCCGACAGCTATTCGGTGAAATTGGATCTGACGTACAAGGCTGTCTACAAAATGAGCTTGAGCTACGTGGATTATCTCAGATCCGACTTCAACAGCCGATCGGATCGCGACTACGTCAGCGTTCAATTCAAATACACATTCTAACGACTATATGAACCCATAGATCGGGAGGAGAGCGAAATGATAAAATGTAGCGCAAGTTCCTTATTGTCATTGCTGGTTTTCGCCTGCCTGACCGTGTCGGCACAGGCAAAGGCGCCGGCGGAACAAGCCGCTCGGCTGGGAAACGACCTGACGCCATATGGCGCCATACGCGCGGGCAATGCCGACGGCACCATCCCGGCCTGGGAAGGCGGTTTGACGCGCAAACCGGCGGGTGGCAATTTTGACCCCGATACGGGAAAACCGACATCCAACCCCTTTGCCGACGAAAAACCCCTTTTTACCGTTACCGCCGGGAACATGGACCAATATGCAGACAAGCTCAGCGCCGGCCAGCAGGCCATGTTGAAGAAATATCCCGACTCCTATAAGCTTTGTGTCTATCCCACCCATCGCACCTCCGCCGCGCCTCAATGGGTCTATGACAATATCAAGAAAAACGCAGTCAACGCGAAGCTGACCGCCAACAAGGAAGGGGCCACGGGGGCCTACGGCGGCATTCCCTTTCCCCTGCCCACGGAAGGCGCCGAGTTGATCTTGAATCACGTCATCCATTGGGAGGGCGGCGATATCAGCCGCGACATGGGGGCGTGCATCGTGCGCCGGGATGGGTCGCGCACGGTCACCAGCTATGGTCGCTATCCGACCCATTTTCCCTACTATCAAAAGGGCGGTTCATTTGAAACCTGGAACGGCTATATGGAGATGGACCTGAACTACTATTATGAGCCGCCCCGAAGAAAAGGAGAAATCGTACTCGTTCATCAGTTTTTGGACAAATCCCGTCAGGCCTGGCAGTATATGCCCGGCCAGCGTCGCATCCGCCGGGCGCCCAGCATCGATTACGACACTCCCAACCCGACCTATGGCGGGCTGGTCGTCTACGACGATGCGTTTATTTTCAACGGCAACATCGATCGCTACGACTGGCAGTTGGTGGGCAGAAAAGAGATGATCGTCCCGTATAACAATTACGATGTGGAAATCGTCCCAATGGATGAACTGCTCACCGGGCGGCACCTCAACCCGGAAGTCGTTCGCTGGGAACTGCATCGGGTCTGGATTTACGACGCCACGGTAAAGGACGGGAAACGCCACGTCTACGGCAGGCGCGTCGGGCATATCGATGAAGACAGTTTTATGAATATTTTGGAAGACAAATACGACAACCAAGGTCAATTATGGAGAACCGCCGTCGGTTGCAGCGTTCACAACTGGGACATTCCGGCCACCATGCGATCGGTCAGCGGGTATTACGATTTCCAAACCGATACCTATGCCGCCGGTGAGTTGTGGCGACAAAGAAAATTTGAAGCCCAGGACCCGAACCTTTTTACGACGCGGTATCTTCGAAAGGC
>JABDRH010000053.1 GCA_013041835.1 Desulfatitalea sp.
GTATAGAGTTGGACGCGCACTTCACAGCCCCTGATTTTGCCCAGCCCCATGGGAAGGAAATCAAAGAAGAGCGTCCGGTCACCCTCCGTGTTGATCGAAACCATCTCGCCTTTAATCTGCTTTTTATAAGACGAAAAGATATACTCCAAGTTGGTTGTCTTTCCACAACGTCCGGGTCCGTAATAGACTACTTTGCATTCAATCTCTCTCTTCTTCAGATTAAAAATCGCCATAAGCTTTGGCTCCTAAAACTCGGCAAAGGGTGTTGGCATGGTTTCCCTACCGCCTCGCACAGCGCGGGGCACGTCGCTGCATCAGCGGATGCTGCATGATTGCCGCTTCGGGCAACTCATCTTGTGGGAATCGCATGCGATATGACAAGGTCCATTGTTATGAACTCACAATTCGAATATCCAAACAGAAATCACCTTGCTTGGGGCCTGTTTTAATCTGGGTTTTTGAAGCCACCACGCCGGCGCCGTTGAAGATCGCGATAGGTGAAAAGAACTGGATCTCCTTCAGTTTGGTGTCCACATCTAAGCCTTCGATCAACTCCCGGTCCGTTTTTGAGATGATCAGGCTCAGCATGTTGCCGGCTTGGAAATTGACGTCAAACTCCACCATTTTACCTTTGCGCGGACCATTGTCAAAAGTGATGCCAATGGAAGTAATGTCCAGGAACTCCTCTTCCACCTCGGGTTCCGGTTCGGATTCGGATCCGTTCCCCACCTCCAGCGCTAAATCATCAATTGTGTCCTCGACTTCAGCAATGCCCGACGGCAAAGGCAGCGTAACCTCTATTCCCTTTTTTCGCAATATCTCATCAAGATAGTTCCGTACGATTTCCAACTGATTGGCATGAAACAAGTCCTGGGCGTGCCACTTGTAATACTGATCAATGGCCTCATCCGCACTCGATGAGGCCAAATGGCATCTCAGGATATTTTTGGCTGATTCGATACGGGTGCTATCCTTTTCCAACAGTACGTTCAGTTCCGCCAAAGCCCGGTCGAACTGTCCAAATTTTGCCAGGGCCACAGCGCCCTCCAAGGATGCGGTATCCTCATCCCGGGTTTCGGAAAAGGCAAATAGGTTTTTGATCAGATCTTGAGCCTTGGTGGACAATTCAGGGGTTCGGGTGACCTTTTCCACCTTGTCCTTGGTGGTGTCCAGCGCTTTAATTTTGGCCTGTACACCCTGCAATAAGTTTTGCCTGTTTTTCAACTTTGCTATGGAGTTGATGAGCTGAGCGGCATTTTCATACTTAGCGCGTGCTTCGGTGATCAGACCCTGGGAACGATAGATTTCAGCTTCCTGCAACACGGTTTTAATTTGCTGTTTTATTTCCATGAAGGTCCCTATCAAGAATGAACCGTCGCGTACCGACTCTCCCCGACCTCCTGGTGCCGGTCGGACGGCCGCATGGGGAGTGACTTCTCGGCAGGCTTTGCCCTGAGAGGCGCGACCGGCGAGTCCGCAACCGGCCACTGGTTCACTTAGTGCTTTTTTACCCTGGTTGGGGGTTCAAGTCAATATTTAATAGTTATTTAAATAGTCTATATAAGATCCTGGACCGCTGCACGCTCTTCCAGCAGCTCCGTTTCCGTTGCTTGCATGCGCTGACGACTGAAATCACTGATCTCAAGACCGGATATTTCCCGCCATTCGCCGTTCTCGCAGGTAATGGGCAACGAATAGATGATGTCCTCATCGATGCCGTAGGTATTGCCGGCGCTGTACACGGCCATGCTAACCCATCCGTCGTTGGTCCCCAGGGCCCAATCACGCATATGATCAATGGCGGACGAGGCGGCCGAAGCGGCGCTGGAGGCGCCACGGGCCTTGATGATAGCCGCGCCGCGCTGTTGCACGGTGGGGATGAACGTGTCCCGGTACCATTGCTGATCAACCATTTGCGTTGCAGGTTGCCCGTTGATGAGAGCGAAACTGATATCAGGGTATTGAGTGGCCGAATGGTTGCCCCATACGACCATTTTTTCAATGTCGGTGGAGTGTTTTCCGGTTTTTGCGGCCAGTTGGGACAAGGAGCGGTTGTGGTCGAGGCGCATCATGGCGGTAATGTTGCGGGAATTGAGATTAGGCGCGTTCTTCAACGTAATCAAGGCATTGGTGTTGGCCGGATTGCCCACCACCAGTACCTTGATATTCCGGTTGGCGTGTTGATCCATGGCTTTTCCCTGCACGGAAAAGATTTCTGCATTGGCCTTGAGCAAGTCGGAGCGCTCCATGCCGGCACTGCGGGGTCGAGCACCGACGAGCAACGCGTAATCGGCCTCTTTGAAGGCTTCGGTGGGATCGTCGGTGGCGACGATACCCGCCAATAATGGAAACGAGCAGTCCATCAACTCCATCACCACCCCATTCAAGGCACCGATGGCCGGTGGAATCTCCAGCAGTTGGAGAATGACCGGTTGATCCTTGCCAAGCATATCGCCATGGGCAATACGAAAAATGAGCGAATAGCCGATTTGCCCGGCAGCGCCGGTCACAGCAACACGTACGGGATTCTTCATTTCATGCTCCGTTCGTCTGATAGAAAGTTTATCGATTACCTTTTCGGGCATGCCACGATTGCGATGGTACATCGTTGCATCAAGTTCGTGGCAGGACCCGGTGTTTAAAAGTATGCATTTTACGCTACCCCCGGTTCCGTTGGCAATTCTTTTTTGATGGTGCTGGCCAAGGCAACGGAGATTCCCGGCAGCGCCGCCAATTCATCCGGTGTGGCGGCGCGGATCCCGGCCACACTGCCGAAGTGCGCCAGCAAGATGGCTTTGCGTTTGGGCCCGACGCCGGCAATGTCGTCCAGCGTCGAATGCAATGTCCGGCCGGTGCGGCGCTTACGCTGGAAGGTGATGCTCCAGCGGTGGGCCTCATCGCGGATGCGCTGTAAAAAAAGCAACAGATCCAAGTCCCGGCTAAGCTGAACCGGATTCGACCGGCCGGGCAGGTATATTTTATCATGCAGTTCGCCGAGTTCGGGATTCTTTTTGGCAATGCCGGCCACATCAAAACGATCCGTTACCCCCAATTCACTCAAAATGGCCAGGGCCACATTCAACTGCCCCTTGCCCCCGTCGACCAACAGCAGATCCGGCCAGGGATCTGTCGCTTTTAATTTGCGGTAGCGGCGCCGGATTACTTCGGCCATATAAGCATAATCGTCCGGTTTGCCCATGGACTGAATTTTAAATCGCCGATACGCATCCGTATTGGGCTGTCCATCTTCGAAAACCACCATGCCCGAGACCGGATCGGTACCGCCCAGATTTGAGTTGTCAAAACATTCGATACGTTGCGGCAATCGTTGCAGCATCAACCGTTTCCGGAGTCTTTCGAGAAGCTCCGACCTGAGCGCGTTTTGCCGCCGGGCCTCGCGCAGGGCCTGGCCGGCATTTTCGACGGCCATGCCCACCAGCTTTCCCTTGTCACCGCGTATGGGTACGATAATGGTTACCCGGGCGCCCTTATGTTCGGAAAGCAGGCTTTCAATCATGACCAAATCTTCAGGCAGGTGGCTGACAACCACTTCACGGGGCACACCATAGCCGGATGTGTAGCACTGCTTCAGAAAAGCAGCCATTTGCTCGTGTAATTCACCCGCGGCGTCTTCGAAAATGAATTGGCGGCTGCCCATGAGAAATCCGCCCCGGACCCGCAGCAGCGTAAACGC
>JABDRH010000062.1 GCA_013041835.1 Desulfatitalea sp.
CCCTTTACCATCACAGCAGCGAACGCCTGCGCCACTGGTTGACCATTTGCCCCCGCCGGCAAATCACCACGTTGGATACGCATGACGGGCTTGGCGTCGTGGATGCGCAGGACCTGCTGTCCTCCGAACAGATTGCGCAGACCCTCAATGGTCTGGATGAAAAAGGCGCCAATACACGCAAGATTTATTCCGGCTCCGAGTACCGGAATCTTGACATCTACCAGGTGAACTGCACCTACTACGCCGCCCTGGAACATAATGACGATTCCTACCTGGCCGCCCGGACCATTCAATTTTTTGCACCCGGCATCCCGCAAGTCTATTATGTGGGATTGCTGGCCGGAAAGAATGATTTCGATCTGGTCGAACGAACCAAGAACGGCCGGGATATCAACCGGCATAACTACACCCTGGATGAAATCGACGAACATATCCGCAAGCCGGTGGTTCAGCGCCTGTTGAGCCTGATGGCGTTTCGCAGCATCTATCCGGCCTTCAAGGGAGAATTCACCATAGGAAACGCACCGGACGACGAGTTGAAACTGACGTGGTCCCTGCCCCCCTACCGGGCCACGGCTCATGTGGATTTAATTACCTACCGCAGCAGTATTCATTACTACGACGGCCGCAGCCGGAAAATGAAAAATTTTGTCGTCTGAACTGCTGTCGCGAATAGCGCAAAAGCCGGAGGGCGCCAGAGTCAAGGCGCCAAGGGTGAAGCCGTAGCCAAGGCTACTGCGAACTCTTGGCAACGCCGGATCTGGCGCCCTCCGGCTTTTGCGTGAGGGCTATCTGCTTTAGGGTGGCAAAAACAGCCCCACCTTCCAGGTCTGCTGCAGCGTCCGGCTTGGCCATCTGTTCGAATTGCCGCATGGCGGCTTTATCGTCGCTCTTAATGGGCCGGTGCAGCATTGTCAAGCGATCGTGCATCAGGTTATACAGCACGGCTGGGCCCATCCGGGTCAAACCGGGTTGGGGCTGGGATACATCACCCCATATGTGGTGATGCGCCAGTTGGAACATCCTTGGCGCCTTGCGCCAGCCCAGCACTTCGGCAAAAAGCGTCAACGTCTCAACGATCCCCTCGCGATAAGAATGATTCAGGGCTTGGACACCGTCGGCCGCCAGCGCGTCGATATCCGCCGCAGTGTAATTCAGGTCCAGGCCCTCGACCAGGCGGTTGCGGACCCGCTGCAATGTGTCGGCCCCCTTGCTGACCACCACGTCCGTGTCATTGAGGATTTTAACGGCGTTGCGAATGCTGATCATCTCCTTGATGGTGGGGCTCTTGCGCAATGCCACGTCCGCAACGGTCGTATGGTAAACCTTCAGTTCGCTGTCCAGTACAAGGATGAGACGCTTGTCGTCCTCTCCGGGCTGGCAAAACAGATCAAGGTCGCGCTCGCGAAGGTGCTCATAATCCCCCATGTCCAGCAAGCGACGCATGGTTTCCCGGTCCACCCGGGAGGAGCTGCCCCCCGACTTGGCCGGTTGCAGGGAGCGGCCCACTTGATGCGTCAGCCGATCCATCTCTAGTTTTTTGAGCAGGTTTTCTTTAAAGCCCATATCGACTGCACCCTTTCTCTTGAAGCTACCCGCAAGGAAATGGAACGTCTGATAGCCTCCTATGGGACCAGCACGATCTTGCCACGCGTTTGCCGCGCTTGGAGTGCGCGGTGCGCGCCCGCCGCATCGGCCAGCGCAAACCGGCTGAGCTCGACCCGGAGCCGCCCGGCCACATAAAAGTCCATGAGTTTAAGCATGACCTCGCGGATCAGCTCCGGGCGTTTAAGATTATACAGGTTCGTGAAGCCCTGGATAGAGAGAAGCCCGATTCCGATCGCTCGCCAGGTCTCGGGGGTGAAGACCGGCGGGCTGCCCGAGTTCGAGCCGTACAAGACCACTTTCCCGCCCATCGCCAGCGCCGCCACGCTTCCGGCGGCGGTTTCGCCCGCTACGGAATCGAAAACCGCATCCACGCCACGGCCTCCTGTGAGCTCCCGCACGCGGGTTGGCCAGTCGTTTTGCCCATAGTCGATCGATTCGGCGCCCAGCTCACGGACCAACGCCCGCTTGTCCTTATTGCTTGCCGTCCCGAACACACGCGCGGCCCCGAGAATGTGGGCAAGCTGCACCGCCTGGGACCCCGTGCCGCCCGCGGCGGCGTGGATCAGCACCGTGCGGCCTTGGATCTCAGGTATCTGATGCAGGAGGAACCAAGCCGTGACGCCGGGTATGATCAGCCCGAGCGCCTCAGCGGCGTCCACCCCATCCGGCAGCCGCACAGTGCGGGATGGGTCGGCGATGGCGGTGGCGGCATAGCCACCGCCCCTTATGCTTCCATCGCGGCCGAGGAGAGAGGCCGCCACACGATCTCCGATCGAGAAACCCTCAACCTCCGGTCCCACGGCCGAGACAACGCCGGCTGCATCATTGCCGAGAATGGTGTTCTGAAGAGCGAGGGGATGGTGGCCCTTGCGCATCATGATCTCGCCGAAATTTACCCCGGCGGCTTCGACCGCTATAGCGATCTCGTCAGGGCCAGGCGAAGGATCTGGAACCTCCCGCTCCACAAGGACATCCGGCCCGCCGAACTTTTCCGTTACGATCGCGCGCATGCTGTGCTCCTTTCAAAGTCTGATCCTATTTTTCGTTCATCCAATGAATCGTCATGAAAAGCCAAATGCCCATGCAACGGATACCTACGTGGCCATATTGACCCCGTCCCGACAATCTTGTATATGATTCAACTTGTTCAAGTCTATCGTTTTTACAATCAGCGACCTTCATCCTGGGCAAGGTGATGGGATGAGCTGGCGCGCAACCCATTAAAAGGTGAATGCATGCAAGATTATGTAACGTTGACGTATAGGGGTGAATCTTTTCAGTTGCCGGTGATCGTCGGCAGTGAAAATGAGCGCGCCATCGATATTCTGCGCCTCAGAAAAGAGACCGGCTTCATTACCTATGACCCGGGATACGCCAATTCCGGCGCGTGCATGAGCAGCATTACCTATATGAATGGCGAGCAGGGCATATTGCGGTATCGGGGGATACCGGTGGAGGAACTGGCGGAAAAATCGACTTTCAAGGAGACTGCCTACCTGTTGATTAACGGGCAGTTGCCCAAGGCGGATGAACTGCGCAACTTTTCCATCATGCTCAATGATCACTCCCTGGTCCACGAGGACATGAAGGCCTTTTACCAGAACTTTCCCAGGGCCTCCCATCCCATGGGGATTCTATCGGCCATGGTCAATGCCTTGCGCAGTTTTTACCCGGAGTTGCAGACCACCGAGGAGGAGATCAATTTCACGGTCACGCGGCTTCTGGCCAAGGTGCGCACCATGGCGGCCATGTCGTACAAGATTTCCCGCGGCCATACTTTGGTTTATCCCAGGCCCGACCTGGCCTATTGCGAGAATTTTCTCAACATGATGTTCGATACGCCGGTCAGGCCCTACCAACTGACCAAGGAGGTGGTCCGGGCCCTGGAGGTGTTCTGGATTCTGCACGCCGATCATGAACAGAACTGCTCGACGACCGCGGTGCGCGTGGTGGGCAGCGGCCGGGTGAACCTATATGCGGCCATTTCCGCCGGCATGTCGGCCCTGTGGGGGCCGCTTCACGGCGGCGCCAACCAGGCCGTTGTGGAGATGCTTACCGCCATTCACCAGGACGGCGGCAACTTCCGCGGCGCCGTGGCGCGCGCCAAGGATCGTAACGATCCCTTCCGACTGATGGGTTTCGGCCACCGCGTCTATAAAACGTATGATCCGCGCGCCCGAATCATGAAGCGCGTCTGCGATGATCTGTTGGCCGCGTTGAACCTAAAGGACCCGCTGCTGGACATTGCCAAGGAACTGGAAGAGGTGGCGCTGAAGGATCCGTATTTCATCGATCACAACTTGTATCCCAACGTGGATTTTTACAGTGGCATCGTGTTGCGCGCCATTGGCATTCCCACCAATATGTTTACCGTGATGTTCGCCATCGGCCGTCTGCCCGGCTGGATTTCGCAGTGGAAGGAGAGTATGGATGATCCCCATTGGCGCATCAGCAGGCCGCGTCAGATTTATACCGGCCCCAATGAGACGCACTATGTGCCGATGCAGGATCGCACCTGATCCATTTTATCTTTTTTTTGCCGCGACGCTAGTCGAAATCGCCAAGGGGCCGGGTGAAGGTGAAAGCGGCCGGATAGACCACCAGATTGTTCCAGGTCTCGCCGGCATTGCCGCCCAACAGCGCGAAGGGTGAGGCGATGATGAACAGGCCGAAACCGGCCACCGTAGCGACGATACCGATGGGGCGTGCGATCAGGGTGTCCCCCACCATGTACCCGACATTGAGTTGGGGATCTTCAAACTCATCCTCCAATTGGGCCAAGGCACGAAAGGGGGTGAGCAGGAATGCCGCTGCCACCAGAACAACCAGATATCGTATGACGGTTCGTTTCATTGGGTCTCCTGTATCCATTGCAGGTTATGCTTTTACCATGTGATGATGCATGGGGTGTGTTTCGTTTGCACCGATTGTTTCTTTGCCCTTTGCAGTAGAGCGGATCGGTTGAAATCATACCAACTCTTTGGGGCGCCTGCAATCTTTTCATCACTGCGTGCGATAGGGGTAGATGCCAAATAGCCTCTCCCAGCCAACAGACCTGATCGAAGTCGCCGTGCCTCTGCCGGTTCACGACATCTTCACCTATCGCGTGCCCCAGGCTTTCACGGGGCGTATCGCGGTGGGCATACGGGTGCTGGTGCCTTTCGGCCGCCGCCGCATCACCGGCTATGTCGTCGGCATCGGCGCACCGCCGCCGGAGGCCACACTCAAATCGATCCTGGATGTCATGGATGATATGCCCCTGTTTCCGGGGTGCATGTTGCCTTTCTTTCAATGGGTGGCCGACTATTACATCCATCCCCTGGGCGAGGTGATACAAACGGCCCTGCCGTCTGGTATCAACTTGGCTGAACGGGTCTATTTCAGTCTCAGCAATACGGGTCGGCACGCCCTGTCCCAGGCCGAGCTGAACGAACCGGCCTTAAGGATTCGGCAGCGGCTTGAACAGGGGCCTTGCACCAAGGCCGCCATTCAACGACGGGTTGGCAAGACCTTTCTCAATACAAGTTTCGCGGAATGGGAACGAAGGGCCTGGGTGATCAAACAACACCTTATGAGCGGCGGGCGGACGCGGCCAAAGACCCTGCCGTTTGTTCATTTGGGTCAGCCGCTGGATGATGACTGCCGGCTTTCCGCGTCGCGTCGGAAAATACTGGATACGCTCACCCAACAGGGGCCCATGAGCGTTGCGGAGCTGAAATCGGTGGTGCCGACCGCGGCCAATCTTGTGCGCGCCATGGCCGCCGCGGGCCAAGTGGAGATCAAACCGCGTCAGGTCTATCGTGATCCATTCGGCGAACCCATTGTCCCCGATCAGGCGCCGTCACTAAGTTCTGAGCAGGTGCAGGCCGTGGTCCGCATGGCACCGGTTTTGGGACAGGGGTATCACACCTTTTTGCTCTTTGGGGTCACCGGCTCGGGTAAGACCGAGATTTATCTGCATATGGCGCACCGGTCCATTGCCATGGGGCTGCCGGTGATTGTCTTGGTGCCTGAAATAGCTCTGATCTCTCAAACCGAGCGGGCTTTTCGGGCGCGCTTCGGCGATTGCGTGGCGTTGCTGCACAGCGGCTTGTCCGATGGCGAGCGGTTGGACCAGTGGCGGCGTATCCAGCGTGGAGAGGTCCTCATCGCCATTGGTGCCCGTTCGGCGGTGTTTGCCCCCTTTGAAGCCATTGGGCTGATCGTCGTGGATGAAGAGCATGACGACGCCTATAAACAGGAGGGCGCTTTGCGCTACAATGCCCGCGACTTGGCCGTGCTGCGGGCCCAGCAGCAGGGGGCCGTGGCCCTGCTCGGCTCGGCCACCCCTTCGCTGCAATCGGCGTATAATGCGCAAATGGGCAAATTTGAAAAAATCAGCCTGTACGAGCGGGTGGATCGTCAAATGTTACCGCAGATCCAGGTCGAGGATTTGACCACGATGCATGAAGTGCGTGCCGCGGACCGCTTCTTGACCGCCACGTTGATTCAGTCCGTGCAGGAGACCTTGTCACGGAAAGAACAGGTGCTGATCTTTTTGAACCGTCGTGGATTTGCCAATACTCTGGTTTGCGCCGCCTGTGGTCAGTCCGTCAAATGTGCTCACTGTGATGTCGGCCTGACCTTCCACCAGGGCATCAACGCTTTTCAGTGTCATTACTGCGGTTTCAGCCGGGCGGCGGCGGCGCGTTGCACCCGCTGTGGTTCAGCGCGAATCAACCGTCTGGGCATCGGGACCGAGCGTCTTACCGACCAGCTCAAGGCGCGTTTTCCCGCGGCCTGTGTGGCCCGCATGGATCGTGACACCACCCGCCGAAAGGGTGCGCTGCTCAAAATTCTCAAAGCGTTGCGGGATCGTCGCATCGATATTCTCGTGGGCACGCAGATGGTGGCCAAAGGCCATGATTATCCCCATATCACCCTGGTGGGGATCATCTGTGCCGATATGTCCCTTAATCTTCCTGATTTCAGGGCTGGCGAACGAACCTTTCAGATACTGGCCCAAGTGGCCGGCCGCGCCGGACGGGGCCAGTCACCCGGCCGCGTGATTTTGCAGACCTACAATCCCCGGCATTTCAGTATTGTCGCCGCGCGTGATCAGGATTTCGAGGCCTTTTACCGGCAGGAGATGCAATTTCGCCGAGCGCTTGGCTATCCGCCGGTCACCCGCATGATTCAACTGCGTATCAGCGGTCGCAATAAAGGGCGAACGGCCGATTACGCCCGCCGGATGGGGGATTTCGGGGTCCGTTTACAGCGGCAAACCGCCGGCTTTGGGGATTTGACGTTGCTTGGGCCTATTGAAGCGCCGTTGCACCGAATCGCCGACCGCTACCGGTGGCAACTGCTGGTCAAGGGCGGGCAGGTTCGCACGCTGCACCAATACGTACGTTCGTTGCTGTTTGGGCCCGAAGGCATGGCCGGTACGGGTGATATCGCCGTGGCGGTGGATGTGGACCCGGTCTATTTGATGTAGTCATCTTGACATCCTCAGGTACCGGCTTGTAAACTATCATGTTTAGGTCGAATGCTTGCGACATAAAGGAGATTGCTCCATGCTAACTTTTCAAAAATGGGCCTTTAGACGGTTGAGCATTGCCGTTGTATTGCTCTTCGGTCTTTGCGCGGTGTTCGCTTGGCTTGTGAGTGTCCCCCCAGCCGCGGCCGATGATACCGTCCCGGCCGCGTCTAAACAGCCCGAAGCCGTCTTTCCCGAAATGACTTATAATTTTGGTACGGTCATGGCGGGCACGACGGTTAAGCACGAATTCGTCATTGAAAACAAGGGAAAGACCACGCTGACGATCAAGAACGTGCGAACCGACTGAGGCTGCTCGGTGGCCTCTAATCCGGGGCAGGTCCCTGCCGGTGGCAGGGATAAAATCAGCGTGGTGGTCCATACCGCGAATCGTGGCGGGCAGCATCTGACCAAACGGGTACGGGTATTCACCGATGATCCCAAAAGACCCGACGTGGCTCTCATCGTGACCGGTAAAGTCGAAGCATATGTCACGGTGACACCCAGCCGCGTTCGTCTCATCGGCCGCACGGAAGAAGAACTGGTTCAGCAGGTGCGCATTACACCAGGCAATGGCAAAAAAGTGACCATCACGGATGTCAAGGCCAGGGGGGGGGAGCATATCCGGCTGGACCTGAAACCCCTGGGAAAGGACGCTTCCGCGGAAGGCTATCTTCTGACGGTAACCGTTACCAAAAAAGAGGCGGGCAATTTCGGTGATTTTATCGAGTTGAAGACGGACCTGAAGGAGCAGCCCACCATCGGCATACCGGTGAGCGGACGTTTGATGGCCGTACCAAAGAAACCGGTTGAAGGTCATCCCGGTGAATAAGATTAGCGTGGTGGCCTTTGACTGCGACGGCGTCCTGTTTGACTCCGCTGAAGCCAACCGGGCCTACTATAACCAGATTCTGAGGCATTTTGACCTGCCGGACATGACGGACGCGCAATTCGCCCATGCCCACATGCACACGGTCGATGAAGCCCTGTCCAATCTCATCCAAGACCCTATCCTGCTGGACCAAGTCAACTCTTTCCGCAGCGGACAGAGCTATGTTCCCTTCATCCGTTTCATGCGGATGGAGCCTGATTTGCGCTCATTGCTGGAACGGCTGCGCCCCGTCTTCAAGACGGCCATCGCCACCAACCGAACCGATACGATGATGCGTGTTTTGCAGGACCACGGGCTGGAGGGGGACTTTGATAAGGTTGTCACCGCGGCGGATGTGCGCTATCCGAAACCTCACCCCGACCTGTTGCTGCAACTATTGGACTATTTCAGGATTACGGCGGATCGAATGATCTATATCGGGGATTCCCAGGTGGACGAAGTCGCTGCTCACGAGGCGCTGGTACCGTTTGTGGCCTACGGCAACCCCCGTCTCAACGCCGATTATCACATCGACCATCTCGGTCAATTGGACGACCTGCTCTTGGGCTGAATTCAATCGTGGTGGATGCATTGACGTCGCCCTGGGTGGCGTTCGCGTCGATGCCGGGCAGGCGTATCGTTACACGGGTACCGTGATTGGGTTTCGATGTGACGGTGACAATACCGTCGTGGTTGTTCACGATGCCGAATGCGGCTGCCATACCCAGCCCCCGGCCGAAGAACTTGGTGGTGAAAAAGGGTTCGAAGATGCGCGCGCAGGTTTGCTCATCCATACCGATGCCAGTGTCGCATATTTCGATGACCGTGTATGCGCCGGGGCGCGGGTCGACATGGGCCATGTCCACGGGTTTTGTGATGGTCTGAGAGCTGGTCGAGATGGTGATGCATCCCCGGCTTTGAATCGACTCCGATGCGTTGGTGAGAATCGCCTCCAAAACCATCCGGATTTGGGTGATATCGCCTTCGACCTGCAACAGCTCGGGGTCCAATTCACTGATGATTTCAATTTCCGATGCCCGCGCATACTTGAACGACCCGAGGACATCGCCGATCAGGTCATTGACCGAAAAGCGCCGGGGTTGATACTTGCCGCCCTGGGCATAGGCTATCAGTTGACCCGTTAGCTGGCTCATATGCTCGGCGGAGCTGTTCAGGGGTTTGAGAAAATCGCCAAGCAGGCTGAATTGTTGAGATTTTAGTTCGAGAAGATCCAAAACGCCGTAGATGACGGCCAAGGCGTTATTAAACTGGTGGGCGATGCCGCCGGCCAGTGTCGCCACTGCTTCAAGCTGCCGGCCGTTTTGAAAGCGCTGTTCAACCCGCTGGCGCTCTTGTTCCAAGGCGCACCGTTCGGTGATGTCATAAATTGTGGTAAAGATCCGATTCCATGAGGTTTCGTATCCGGCCGGAACCTTGGTGCTGACGAGCAGGTGAAGGGGATGGCCGTCAAGGCGCCTGGCGTTTAGTTCGACCTTGATGTGTCCGGTTTGAAAAAACAATATGGATCGTTCCACCATATAATCAAAGGATTCGAGCGGCGGCAGGATTTGAAAGAGTTTGTCCTTCAGGGTTTCAAAAGTGTCCACTCCGAAAAGCGACAGTGTCGCACGATTGACTGCAATCACATCCGTTTTTCCGATGCATTCGAGCAAAGCTTGCGGATGACTGCGAAAGTAACCGTCCAGATCGTCGGTGATCTCATCGCGCAGCCGGTCAAGGTAGGCCTTTAGGTCAGAGCCGTCTATTTCCCAAAGTGAGACGGCCGCATCTTCGAACAGCGCCCGATATCGAATTTCACTCTGGATCAGGGCATCCTGCGATTGGGTGCGCAGCTCGATTTCCCGTTTCAACTCCAAATTGGCTCCACTTTGACGTCTTTGAGCATCTTTATAACCATTTTGGACATCCACAAGCGTTTCCTGGATCCGCATTTTTACCTTTTCGGATGCGAATACGATGGCTACCAGGAACATGACGGACAGGATGCTGTTTTCAAAGATCTGTCCACTGCTCAGGCTGGCGATAAAAGATGTCGCCAGAAGGCCCAAGGCAATGGACGCGCTTATCTGCTTGAGCCGCAACCTTCGGGGCGATTTTCTGAATCTAAAATCGATTAGCAAAAAGATCAGGGCATCGGCTGACAACAATACATGGAGGAGGGCCTGTAATCGGCTACCGGCGTGGTAGAAATATACTGAAAATATAACAAAAAACAGCATTGCCACGAGAGCGAACCACTGATTCATGGTGTTGTGATAGCCGATGGCGGCCAAGCATTTTTGACTGAAAGTCTCCTGTGGTTGTTGGTTATAGGCAGCTTTGGTTTCCATTCGATGATGCCTCTTGCCGGAATATGAGCACATGCCATTGGGTCAATAGCGGTGCGTGCATCCTTGAAATGCTGTTCAACAGGTTTTCTTCACAGACTAAAAGCAATTTTCGTACCGTTTGCTTTAGAAATCCGTGTCCGGCAGCCGTTCCGGGTCAAGTGTAATGGTGTGCTACTTCAACGATGGGACGATGGGGCCTCGGCCGTTGTGGGGTTTGGCCAAATTATGTTTTTTCAGCAACTCGAATAGCCGGGTGCGTGAAAGACCCGATATATGGCAGGCTTCTTTTCGGTTGCCGTGGGTGAGCTGCATCAGGCGCCCCAGGTAGCGTCGATCGGTCATCTCGCGAAAGTCATTGATCTTGATGAATGAGGCCTTGTCCATGGTGGCAAGGTTATTCAGCAGAGGTGGCGCTTGTGATGTGGTGGAGGCTTTTACGGACATGCGCGTTAGCAGGGCGCGCAAGTGGATGGGCAAATGGTGGGGGTAAAGGGTTGACTCGGAACCGGCTATGGCGATGGCCGCTTCCAGTGTGTGAAACAGTTCCCGGACATTGCCCGGCCATTGGTACTGTTGTAAAGCCTCCAGAAAATCTCCCGAAAATCCCTTATTTTCTGATCCGTAGATATGGCATAGACGGCTGATATGATAGTCGGCCAGACTTCTGATATCTTCGGGCCGCCGTCGCAAAGCGGGTGCCTCCACAGGGAACGAGCGCAGGCGAAACAGCAAATCGTTGCGAAACAGCCCCTTGTGAACCATCTCGTCCAGGTTCCGGTGGGTGGCCGCGATGAGCCTGAAATCGACCGCAACCTCCTCTCGACCGCCTACCGGACGGAAGCGCTTTTCTTGTATGACACGTAAAAACGCCTTTTGTACGGACAGGGGAAGCTCGCCCACCTCATCTAGAAACAGCGAACCCCCATCGGCCTGGCGGACCAACCCTTCGCGGTTCTTTTCGGCGCCTGTGAAGGCGCCTTTGCTATGGCCGAACAGAACACTTTCCACCAGGGTGTCAGGCAGGGCGGCGCAGTCCACTGTGACGAAACGTTTTTTCGCACGAGCGCTGTTGTCGTGAATCGCCCGGGCAAATAGCTCCTTGCCCGTGCCGGTTTCGCCGCAAATGAGCACATTGGCATCCACCGCCGCAGCCTGTGCCACACGTTCCAGCACGGCGTTCAGGTCGGTGCTGACGCCTACGATGTCGTCCCGTTTGAGGACCTTGGGGGCTGGTGCGGTGCACTTTTCATGGCGATAAGCCAGAGCCCGCTGGATAGTCAGTTGGACGTTGCCGGTCGAAGTCGGCTTGAGCAGATAGTCCCATGCCCCGTTTTTGATAGCCATCTCGGCGGCGTCGGGATCACCATTGGCGGTAATAATGATCACCTCCGGCGCATCGGGGTGTTGCCGTATCTGGGACAGGATCTGAAGCCCATTACCGTCCGGCAGGTTGACATCGAGCAATACCACATCAAAATTGCGTTGGTGGGCGGCGGCCAAACCGGCTTCGGCCGTCAGAGCGCCATGCGCGTTGCATCCCATACGTTTCACCACGGCGGACAGGAACTCATTGATCCCTGGGTCATCATCGATAATCAGGATTTCCGGCATGCGCGCGAACTTTCGATAGTGGTTTGCTTCAGCGCGGCGGATCGATGGTCCTTGAGTCAAAGCTATCGGTCGATGGCTTAGAATCTTGAGCAAGGATGAAAAAAGAGAAGGCCGGGATGAAGGGTGCAAGGGTTGAAAAGCGAGTTGCTCCAGTGGATTATTTGTTTGCGGCCGGTGTCCGTCACTTTTTTATGAAATAGAGGACAATGCTCTTGCCCATTAGCGGATTGAGCCGGCGGTCCAGCATCCGTGTGATGCGTGGGCGTTGCATGATGTCCCAGGTAAGGAAACGGTGATAGAGGCGTACCGGCCACAGGTTATCCCGTCTGCAGCCCACAAGGCATTTAAGCCACCAGTAGGGGCTGTGCAGGCTGTGGGCAAAATGGGTGCCTTGGTGGTGCAGCCCCCGGCAAAGCAGGCGTCGCACGAGCCGGTGGGCGTTATAGATGCGCAGATGGCCTCCCTGGTCCCGGCGGTAGGCAGGCGACAGGGCCCAGCAGATGGCTTCGGGCCATTCGCGGGGCACGCTGACCACCAGGTGCCGTTCCGGCTTGAGGACGCGTACGATTTCGTCCATGGCTTGGGCGTCATCGCGAATATGTTCGAGTACTTCCGAACAGATCACCAGGTCAAAGCATGCCGCGGGATAGGGCAGGCGGGTGATATCGGCAACATTGAGACACCAGCGGCCATTGCCGTGCAGTTCCGCCGCGTCATGCACCTTGAGGCGCGACCGGGCCGCCACCAGATTCTGGAAATCGGCATCGGCGCCGATGACCTGTGCACGGTCCAAAGCGTAGGCGGCGGCCGTATGACGTCCGGAACCGCATCCGATGTCCAGCACGCGGCAGCCTGGCCAAAGCGGCAATCGGTTAAAGTCGACGGTAATCATCGATGGTGCGCAGGTAGGCCGTGACGGTTTTTTGAGCGGCCTGCTCCCAGGTGAAGTGGGTCACGACCCTGGTGTAACCGGCATGGCCCAGTGCGGCGGCCAATCGGGGATTGCTGCAAATCTGGTCGATGGCGTCGGCCAGGGCCAAATGATCGCCGGGGGGCACCAGTAGGCCGGCGTTGCCAATGACTTCGGGCAGTGCGCCTCCGGTGGTGCTGATCACGGGCACACCGCAGGCCATGGCTTCTCCGGCCGGCAGCCCGAAGCCTTCATACAGGGAAGGGACTACGGCGCACCAGGCCCGTGCGTATTGCCGATTAAACTCGGCTTGATCGATGCGCCCGGTGAAGCGTACCTGCCGGCCCAGATCCAACTCTCGGATCAATTTTCGGACGGGGCTTTCTTTTTGGGGCATGCCGACGACGACCAGGTGCAGTTGCGGCAGGCTGGGCGTCAAATGGGCTATGGCATGCAACAACACGTGCAGCCCTTTGAGCGCGGTGTCGGCGCTGTTGGTCACCATGAGGCGATACGGTTCGCGCACCACGCCGGGCAGGGGATGGAACCGCGCTGTGTCGATACCGTTGGGCACGACGCTGAAGCGCTCGGGAGAGATGCGAAACTTACGGCCGATGTCCGTGCGGGTGGTTTCGGAAACGGTGATAATCCGTTTGAAATGGGGTGCCACCCGTTTTTGCATCCCGATAAAGCTGTACCAGCGCAGGTGTTTGGCCTTTTTGAGCGGGTGGGTTTCGGACTGTACCGCCAGGTCGCGGTCGACGGTAATGGGGTGGTGGATGGTGACCACCGTGGGGATGCGGCGGGCCAGGGCCCAGATGCCATAAGAAAGGCATTGATTGTCGTGCAGGATGTCATAGTGCTTGCAGGACTGCAGGCGACGGTAGGCTCGCAAGCCAAAGGTCAAT
>JABDRH010000070.1 GCA_013041835.1 Desulfatitalea sp.
GAGTTGATGCTGGAAGCCACGATGCGGATCTGCCCCACACGACCGTTCATCAGAATCTTCCACTCAAAAATCACCCGCCCGGAAATGGTCGGATTGGCCGTCAGCGCCGACTCGTAGCAGTAGGTGATCTCGCCCAAGTGCTGGTCGATCACCCGCTTGACCATCTCCCGGCTCATACCGCCTTCGATCTTTACCGAGCGGCTCATCTTGGCCGTCACCGAACCCTTGACTTGCTTTTGGCCGGTAGTGCCCTTTTCCAGGGCGGCCACTTGTCCGGGACCGGAAGCACCGGCACTGCGCAACACCTGCTTGGAGCCTTTGGTGGTGACGATCCCACCGGTGCCGCCGGTGCCCATTGAAATCTTGTTCGTGCCCAGTGAGCCCTTGATACCGCCCACGGTAAAGTTCTTTTCCGTGGCGCCCGGCACCTTTACCGCGTCAATGTTGGTGACCGAAGCGATGGCTTCGGAAGGTCCCGGAACGGCATTTTTACCGAGAATGCTCAGCAGGCCGGTCTGATTGATGTTTCGGTTTTTGATATTACCCTTGCCGAAGCCGCCGCCCGCTTTAGGATGCCGGCTGGGCCGCGCGGCCCTGGCCACCTTTTTACTTGACGTTTTGGCCCGCCGGGTCGCCTGCGCCTTTGTCGTGGGCGCCTTTTTCTTGGCCACCTTCACCGGTTCAGGCTTGGGTGGCGGCGGCTCTTTTTTCGGTGGCTTTATCTGCTTTCGGGCCTCCATGGCCTTCAACGAAGCGGCATCGATTTTGACGAAATGCGGTTCCTTCTCCGCCAGGGTGTTGCCCTGAACGTAGGCGTAGATGGACAGAACCAGGACCACCAGCAAGTGGATGGCCGCCGAGGTGCCCCAATGCCGCCATGTCAGTGTTTTTTCCGCGGGCGGTACGGGCATATCCGGACTGGACGGTTCATCGGTCAGGGCGATATCGTAGCGATACGCATCGTCGAAAACCACCACTTGTCCCTGTTGCGGCACTTCGAAACGGTAGAGCTGCTTGCGCTTGCTGATGAGGTTGTTCTCGCGGCGATACGCCTGCAGATCGGTGCGCGCCCCCGCTTTTCCCTCCACGAAACCGTGAAGGCCTGGCCAGATATGGACATCGATGGTCTCCTTTGCGCTGGACACAACGAGAGGAAACTTGCCCTGGGTGCTTCGAATCGTCAACTTGCGGCCGCCGGCCACGAAACTCGTATCGATCACTCGGTCGCCCAGCGATTTGATCACGCGGGCCTGGGGCGCCGGCTTCCGGGTTGAGCAGGCCGAGCCGGGGGAAGCGATTAACTTCTCCTTCAATGAAAACGGCGCATCCCACGGATCTTCTTCATCCTCTTCTTCGTCGGCGTACAACGCAACTCCCATGGCTGGCAGATGCGCTCCCATGGCTTCAGCTTCTGCCGCCGGCACCGGAGACGTTTCATCCGAGGCGGCGCAATCGTCATTCGCTTCAGATTCGGCCCCCGGAGCGCTGCCTTCTCCAACGAAATGCGATTCATCGGCCTCGGCCGCCGCGGGCAGGCCGAAAGAAGCCCTGGGATCCAAACCGGGGACGGGAGCGTCGCCGACCGCCATGGTACAAAGAACACCAGCCTTTTCCAATGCGCCCTTCATGCGCAGGGCAATGTATTCCTGCATATCCTTTTTGAGGATATACCGCGGTTTTTTGAACAGCTTGGCCACTTTGTCCGGCTCGCAACGAAACAAAGCGGCGAAGCGCTCGATGGCGCCCTGTTTGGAGGCCTCCGACGGGTAATCGTTAACCAGAACGACCGAATACGTTGAGCCAGGACGGTCCATGTCGTCCCAAAGGGGTGCAGGATCACGATGGACGATGGATTCACCGGTTGCTGCGGCGTCAACGCTTGTCGCCACGGCAGCCGTTTCGCTTGGATCATTGTCTGCGGGTGAAGATTTTTGAACATCCGCTTGGGCTTGGGGGTCGGCCGTCAAGGCCTGTATCCGCTTATGGGCAATGTGTGTGTCCGGTGCCAGGCAAAGCTCTTCTTCTTGCGCCTCGGCGTCATCCTCCGGGGCCATGGGCGGCGGCGTATCTAAACCATCCGACCCATTGTCGACGACAAGTTCCAGCGGCGTTTCCGGAGGCGCCGGCAGCACCGGCCGGGTTGTCGTTTCCGCCTCGGGCTTGAAGACTATGGCATAGGGACCCAGTTGAATCACGTCTTCGGCCCGCAACAGCGACTCTTTGATGGACAAGCCGTTGAGGCGAAGGCCGTTGCCGATATTCTTGTTGAACAGCACGGCCTGACCCTGCTCGAACTGAACGAGCGCGTGGATATCGGCAATATTTCCGTTGTTCAGGATAATGTCGGCCTCACGGCTCTTACCGATTGATATGCGCGTCTTGTCAAATACCGATTCACCGATGTAGACTTGGTGCTCATAGACGCAAAACCGTGAATTGGACCGGTTCACCTGCCCGGTAATATGTTCCACATTTGTATTCATCGCATTCAACTTTGTTTAAGGTTATGCTGCCTGCGTTTTCCCGTCAGTGGACACTATTGCTTCTCTTTCTCCGCGGCCGCCTGGGCATCCGTTTCAACGATGGCGGTCTTGTCAATGGCATAGTCTTCCATGATTTCAGTGCGATAGTGCTGCCGGACTTCGAGCATGCCTTTGATTTCGCTCTGCTTGCGATGCAATAGGTAGACGGCGCCGGACTTGATGCTTTGCCCCAGGATATAGGCATTACCGAAGTCGATGCGATGCTGCAGGCCGGCGGCCTGCTCCGCCTGTGCCTTTTCCTCTTCAGCACCTGCT
>JABDRH010000071.1 GCA_013041835.1 Desulfatitalea sp.
TTGAGCCTTTCCTGGATAAGAATATCCATTTCAGTATTGGGTTGCATTCGGCGGGGTGAAAATAGCCGCCTTTCTCTTCTTTTCTTCCTCCTCCGCTGCCAGTTTTTTGCAGATCGCCTGATTTCGGACATAAGTATAATATACCGAATAGGTCCCAGACCACTCCAATTCTTTACAATTGACATATCCCGCGTTTTCAACTTTGGCTTTGATAACGGACGATATTGTAATTGCAGAAACAAACATTAAAAAAAGTATTACAATAAAACCATAACCCATAGATTTGGAATGTCTTTGAATAAATTCAGAATAGAAATGTTCGATAATGACAACAAGGTGAAGGATCGGCATAATGATGGCAAAAATAAAAAACCCATGCTTGCTGCTAAAGACGACCATGTCGGTTTGGTTGTCTATACCTAAAAACACTTGCCTTATCTCCTCAAAAAAATACCATAAAAGAAATAGGCAAGAAATATCAAGAGCAATAAGTATTATGAGAGATAGTTTCTTATTCATCTTTACCAATACAACTTTTGCCTTCTAAAAAAAATGCATTTCACGCAGCTTGGCCTGACCGATAAACTGTGACTCTTGTCCCCTGTACTGAAAGGATTTGGTTTGGACTTGTAGCTCTTCGAGAACATCGACTAATCGATCCGTCAATTGATATTTTGTATCCAGCCCTTCGAGAGCCAATCCAAAAATAACGCCAATTCCAATTGACAGCCCTATTGGTATCCAAGCAATGGATGTATATGCACCTATGGCAAGCCCTGCAATAGCGGCAATGATCGACTGAATCCCAACCTTAGCCAGATCCGAGTACACGTTCCCGATCAGGTCCGTCATGGTAGCGCGATCCTCTAAAAAGCATTCGAGGATGGTCAGCGGAACCGTGATGCAGATGGTCAGTATGGCCCCGCTTCTCACCATGTGCTTGATGCCCAATGCACCGATGGCCATGGTGATGATCTTGCGGTTTTTGGCAAGGTAGATCGTGCCCGGAAAAAGGGTCCGCAGGCCGGGATAGCCCTTGAAGATGATGTATTGCCGCCCGTTGATGACCTTGGGGATGGCGCGTCCGGTAATGCCCAAGTCCTTGCACACCAGCGCCAGCGTGGCGGTGTCCAGGATGGGGGAAATATACGGCGCGACATTGCGCCTGGCAAAGGTGACGGCGGTCAGCGCGTCCAGGTCGCCCGGCGTTATGGTCTTTTGCCTTCCGTGACCGTGACAGTCGATGGTTGAGTGCTCGGGGGCCGGCCGGATGGGGTTTGATGGACCTGGGATAGTTTCCGCCGGATAGTAACATGACAGGGCATTAAGGGCGCCTTTTCGTCGGGCGGCGCTGAAAGCCGGTACTCCTGGGGCACCCTGGAAAAATCAAAGCAGCGGCATTGTCTGGTTTTTTCCCTTCTGTGACGCCATGCGGCCAGCAGGTCGTCAGCGTCGGTGATATACAGCTCATGTTGGTTCTGAGCCAACATTGTAGGCAGATTTTCGGCAATGGTCATCAAAAATCCTCCTTGCTCGATTTGTTCATGTCTTGAAAATGTGACGGGCGTCGCCCAATTGTGATCCGCGCGACAATAGACCATATCAGGTGTGTCTTTCAATGGAAAATTTCATTTTAGGGATGAGGAAGAAACAAATATACCGATATTGCGCCGGATTTGGATTCGTATCCTTCGTGTTAATCAAAACCCAATCAATTAAACACGAAAGACACGAAGCGCACGAAGGTTATGTTAGAAGTATTCTTGTTTAAATCAACGCACAGCCAGGGTATGGCCCAACCGCGCACCATTTACGAACCAGCGGCCACCACCGCTTTTTCCCACATCTGCTCAAACTGCGCCACGCCTTCCTCGGTGTCCAGGTGCTGCAGCGCGGTGGAATTGAGGACCAAACAGGTGTCCGGCTTCACGCCTTGATCCATGACTTCATGGAGCCGGTCGATCAAGTCGATATCCTCCAGTTGGGTCATGATCAGCTGTTTGCCGGGGTCGGTAAGCCCCCTGGCCAGCACGAGGCCTTCGCCCAGGTTCGCGTGCGGTCCGGCCTTGATGGCGGCCACCAGCGCCTCGGGTGCATTTTTTTCCACCAACACGCCGAAAAGCAAAGCACCCGCATACTCCCGTGAAGTGGCGACGATCTTACCCTGAAACAGGGCCGTGCCGTCGGTATTGGCGATCTCGATCCAGCCGCCCCAATCCGAAGTCCGCACCTGCT
>JABDRH010000073.1 GCA_013041835.1 Desulfatitalea sp.
GATTGATAATGGGTGATGCTCATGTCTGTTAAGATAATTGTGGTGGGCGTTTCCACTGGCGCATTGGTCGCGTTAACAAAGATATTGACGCCGTTACCGTCCGATTTTTGCATTCCCGTTGTTATTGTTCGTCATCAACCGCCCACGGTCGACGACACTATCGTCAGCTTTCTGGGAAGCAATTGCCGGCTCAAGGTCCAGTATGCAAAAACAGGAGAAACACCGGCAGCCGGTTGTGTCTATCTGGCGCCACCGGATCGGCACTTGCAATTTGCTTCGGATGGAACATTTGAACTGCTCGATACACCTAAGGTGAATTTTAGCCGTCCCTCAGTGGATCTTCTCTTTGAATCAGCAGCGCTTGTCTTTGGAACCAATGTAGCGGGCGTGATTTTGACCGGGGCCAACGCAGATGGCGCCGAAGGCCTAAAAACCATAAAACAATATGGCGGCTTGACCATCGTTCAGAATCCAAAATCGGCTGAGGCGGCGATCATGCCTGATTCGGCTATTCAAAAAGCGCTGGTGGACCATATTATCTGGATCGATCAAATCGGTCCGTTTCTTTGGGATATCCATCTAAAGGCACGCAAGGTCAACCCCGATATTGCATAAAAATTGGTGTAATGGAGTAACCCTATAGTACCTTGTCGGCAGCCAGGACCAGCGCTTCGGTCTCTTCCCAGCCAATGCACGGGTCGGTGATGGAGACAAATGGATTGAGTTCTTCCTTCCGGGTTTTGCCGTAGACAAACGGCTGCTTGCCCGCTTCCACGTTGCTCTCCAGCATCAGGCCGCAGATGGCCCTGTTGGCTGTGATGCGTATGCCGGTGGCCTGACCGATGCGTTGAATCAGCACATGGTTGAAGACTTCGCCCTGTCGGCGGTAGTCCTTGCCGGAATTCTGGTGAGAGCAGTCGACCACGACCGACTGGATCAGCCCGGGATGTTTGGAGAGCATGGCGCCCGCGTCGGCGATGCTGACCGGGTCGTAGTTGGGCCGCCGACCGCCGCGCAGGACGATGTGGGCATAGCGATTGCCTTTTGAAAAGACTCGGGAAGTGACGCCATAGGGATCGTTGCCTACAAAGACCTGGGGGGTGGTGGCGGCCAGCATGGCATTAACGGCGGTTTGCAGGCTACCGTCCGTGCTGTTCTTAAACCCAACCGGCATGGAAAAGGCGCTGGCCCATTCGCGATGGCTCTGGGACTCGGTGGTGCGTGCGCCGATGCAGGCCCAGGCAATCAGCCCTGAAAGACGTTCCGCAGCCGTCTGGCTGAGAATCTCAATTCCTGCGGCAACGCCCATCTCATTAAGCGCCAACAGGATTTTCCTCGCTTTGCGCAGCCCCTCGTCGATATCGAAGCTCTTGGCATCGATGTGCGGATCGGAGATGAGACCTTTGAAGCCCACACTGGTGCGCGGCTTCTCGAAATAAACACGCATAACCAACTTGATGCGTCGGCTGACGCGCTTTTGCAGGCCGGCCAACAATTCTGCGTACCGCAGCGCCTGGCGCTGACTGATGATGGCGCAAGGGCCGACGATGATCATGAGCCGGTCATCCTTGCCGTCCAGAATGTTTTGGATCTCCTGGCGGCTCTCCAGTACCGTTTTGGCAGCCCGTTCCGTCATCGGAAACGTTTCTCTTAGCCTTTCCGGCGTAATGATCGACGTTCGTTTAAGCACATTTAAATCATGGGTTGATTTCATGGCAATCCCTGTGTGGCCTCCTTTCTTGCTGTTATCAGACCGCCGGTGACCGGCTTTTCTCCAATTCAAACATGCCGGCAGATTAACTTCAACACATTCGCAAATGCCGATCAATCGCTTACTCGCCTAGAGTCCATCCGGTGTTTGGGCAGGTCTCGAAACACAGCACGTCTGTGCCCGGCCCATTCATCGGTCGTATCGGTTCCGGTTGGCACGCATGACTTGCTCTCTTCGGAACCGGCAGTTCTCATTCGTTGTGCCCACCTTTGAAGAATGCACTGATTTTCATGACGATATATTCTGGCATGCATGTTGTTAAGTGTTCATCGGCCGATCTGTGGGTCGGCCGAATAACAACCATAACCGATCCGGAGAATCCACCCATGGCCACCAACACATTTGATGCATTGCAGGCGCGTCCTGCGAAAATGCATCTGATGCCTGTCTTGAAGAACCTTGCGCTGATCAGCGGGGGTTGCATCGTTTTCGTTTATGGCATGAACGCTGTCATGATTCCGGCCAAGCTATTCAGTGGCGGGTTGACCGGCTTGGCGATTTTGTTCAAGTATAATTTTGCTTGGGCGGATGTCGGCACCATTTACTTTCTTTTGAACCTGCCGCTGCTGGTGGTTGGATGGTTGCACATTGGCAGGCGCTTTGTGGCCTACTCGCTTTTCGGCATCGCGTTCTTCTCCCTGGCCACGATCCTATTTCAACCCCAGGCCGTGACGCTTGCCGATCCGCTGCTTTCGGCACTGTTGTCCGGCGTGATCTGCGGGGCGGGCAGTGGCTTGGTGCTACGTTCAATGGGATCGGCCGGCGGGCTGGATATCCTGAGTATATATCTGAACAAGCGCTGGGGATTGCGCATCGGGACCATTTCCTTTGGCGCCAATGCCATGGTGATCCTGCTGGGCATCTGGTCGCATGACCTTTCTGCCGCGCTTTACGCCACCATCGTGCTCTTTGTCAGCGGATATGTGATCAACGCGGTGATCAGCGGCTTTAATGCGCGCATTTCGGTAATGATCATATCGAAACAATGGGAGGCCATCGCAGATGAAATCCTTGGGCGGCTCAACCGGGGTGTTACCTATTTGGATGGTCAGGGCGCCTATTCCAGTCAGCCGCGAAAGATCATTCTTACCATTACGACCGTCATTGAACTGCCCAAATTTAAAGAGATGATTTTCAAGCAAGACCCCAATGCGTTCGTAGTGGTCAACAATACCCTTGAGGTGCTCGGGCAGCGCCATGGGCGAATGCGAGTTTACTAAGGGCTCGCGCAAAAATAACTTCACATTTTCATGCGCCGATCCATCTCACCCGGCTGCGGCGTTACATCCACCGGTACATATCCTGATATGCACCGGCGGATGTGCGTTGCAGACGAACCCAAATCCAGCGCAACCTTGGGGAATTATTTTTTTCCTGCGCCCTCATTTGCTCGTTTTCTTGGAAAGGGAAAGAAGGCATGCTATTTGTGGATAGACGCCTTAGTGACCTTTGCGTCGCAACAATGCCTTTCACTTGAGCTGCAAAAGGAAGCCGCCCGATGCGAACCCAGGTGCTCATCATCGGCGCGGGTGTGACCGGCACAGGTCTGGCCCGCGATCTGGCCATGCGCGGCGTTGCCTGTATGGTGGTGGAAAAGCAAGATGTGAACGCCGGTGCATCGGGCGGCAATCACGGCTTGTTGCACAGCGGTGCCCGCTATGTGGCTTCGGATCCGGCTGCAGCGGGCGAATGCCGCACCGAAAATCAAATCCTCAAGCGCACGGCCGCCCATTGCATTGAAGACACCGGCGGCTTCTTCGTGGCCGTTGCAGGAGACAATGAAGGCTATATTGCCGACTTTCCCGAGCATTGCCGACGGTGCGGAATCCCGACGCAGCCCGTTGATCTGAATATTGCGCGGGAAATGGAACCCGCGTTGTCGGATCAAATCATCGCCGTATTTGCAGTCGACGATGCCGCCGTCGATCCGTTCAAACTCGCTTTCGACAACATGGCTGACGCCCGGCGGCTGGGGGCCGGATTTAAAAGGTTTTGCCGGGTCACCGGCTTTGATGTGACCAAGGGACGGATCCAGCGTGTCCGGGTTCGTGATGTTACCACGGGTCAAACCAAATCCATCACCGCCGAAGTCATCGTGAATGCCACCGGCGCATGGGCCGGTGAAGTGGCCGGCCTGGCCGGCATCCCCATGGGCATGCGATATGCCAAGGGCAGCTTGCTGGTGGCTCAGCAGCGGTTGACCCAACGGGTTATCAATCGTTTGCGGCCGCCCACCGATGGCGATATTTTGGTGCCCGGCGGCACGGTTTCCATCCTCGGAACCACCTCCGAACGCGTGCGCGACCCGGATGTCATCTATCCTGAAATTCATGAAGTGGACGCCATCATCGATGCGGGCGCGGCCATAATTCCGGCCTTGGCCCATACCCGTTTCATTCGCGCCTATTGCGGCGTGCGACCGCTTCCGAAAGCTGATCCGTCAACCGTCGGCAATGGAAACGACCGTGCGGTCAGCCGCGGGTTCGTCCTCATTGATCATGCCCGCCAGACACCCAAGATAAGCAATCTGGTCACCATTACCGGCGGAAAATTGACCACCTATCGCCTGATGGCGGAAAAGGCCGCCGACTGGGTTTGCCGGCGCCTGGGAGTGACCGCCGCGTGCCAAACCCGTTGTGTGCCTTTGCCCGATTCCGTTGAGGCGCGCTGGACCGAACCCGGACTGGCGCCTCATCTCTGGCTGCGGAACAGCAGACCGGACGACATGCTGCTGTGTGAGTGCGAAATGGTACCCCAAAGCGTGGTGGAGCAGATCGTCGCCGGCATAGAGCAGCTCGACGGCCGCCCGACTCTCGAGGCTGTGGGATTGCGCAGCCGTATTGGCAAAGGCCCGTGCCAGGGCACCTTTTGCAGTCAACGGGTGGCCGCCTATCTATATGATCAGGCTCACCTGCA
>JABDRH010000076.1 GCA_013041835.1 Desulfatitalea sp.
TGCAGGTCATGATTCACTTTACCTGCCTGACGGGGATCATGGATTTGCCCAAAGCACTTGCCCAAGGTGGCGATTAGCGAGTTGAAGCCAAGATGTTTTTTAACGTGCAATAGACGTTCCCAAGGCGTTACAGTTATAACCTACTGAAATGTATACAATATAAAAAAGGAACTGTCTATCGAAATATTTGCTGTTATTTCGATTAGTTACATTTTTTCGCGATTTGAAATCGCGAAAAATAATTTTCAACATCCGCTGGAACCTTGATCGTTAATGATAAAAAAGCTTCACCGAGAATTGCTGGCGTTTCGGAATTCGCAGTTTTGGATGCTGGGAGCGGCATTGTAAATATATACGGCGCCATTGCTGCCATATCCGCTGTACTCTACGACACAATGCGCCATAAGGGTCGAGGTATCATCAGCTGTGTTAAATATCCTGACTCCATACCAATCGCCGGGGGCCTTGTTGGTTTCGTTAGAGGTAAACATGATTGGATTAGCTGATGTTCCCTGGGCCACCAGGGCGCCAGGGTTGCCGGTGTTGCCACCGATATTCATCAAGCGGTACCGATTAAACCGGACTTGAACCCCCGGCTCGATGGTCAGTGTTGTGATGTCATCTGGGCCATCCACACCCTGGACTGTGATATTGGCCGTTACAACGTAAGGACTACCAGCCAGCGTCCAGGTGGTGTCGGTGCTGATCGTGCCGCCCACGGTGGTGTCTGCTGATGCTGATGAAAAAGCGAGGGTGACAATAAGGAACATTAAGGTACAGGCGCATAATGTTGACTGAAATCGGATGCGTTTCATGGGTAATCCTCTGGGTATCGCAATTGGGTTATGATCCTGTGCATGAAGCCGAAGGCCAGCTTCGGGATATTAATTTCAATACGATCGAATCAGGGAGGGCTGTCTGCGCAAGCGCCAGTTTCCATGCAAGACCTTTTTCCCCATGAATCGGCTTGTTTTGCCTTTTCCAAGGAAAGCGCCTTTGAGTACAATGCATGTTCGTCCCTCAGCTTAGTTCAGATCGTTTGACCTGGTGGAACTATCAATGCAACCACGGGAGCATCAATGACCATTTTTTCGGCCGTGTCTTACGAGATTGTTTTTAATTATGGTACTGCGCGGTCTGTATCATGTCATTTGACTTTTGAAAACTGCACTTTAGGACAGGGGGGGGCATGGACGCCAAGGTGGCATATGGGCATGTACTCATGGGAAAGCCCCCCTATTTGGGGGCGTCTACAGCGTTACCCCCAAGGTGCATATCAGTGGATAGGTACCGGTGGGCGTAACGCCGTAGAAGGGTGCAGGGGCAAGCAAGATGGGAGCGTTGCTTTTCCGGTGCCCTAAACCCGCCGCGCCACCATGTCGCCTACTTCGCTGGTGCTGTATCCCATTTTGCCGGCGGACAGGCTTTTGATTTTGGTGGCGGTGATTTCCTTGACGGCGTTCTCGACGGCCTGGGCGGCCGGGATTTCGCCCAGGGCTTCCAACATCATGGCGGCCGAGCAGATGGCGGCCAGGGGATTGATGATGTTCATGCCGGTATATTTGGGGGCCGAGCCGCCGATGGGCTCGAACATGCTGACGCCTTCGGGGTTGATGTTGCCGCCGGCGGCGATTCCCATGCCGCCCTGGGTGATGGCGCCCAGGTCGGTGATGATATCGCCGAACATGTTGGAGGTGACCAGCACGTCGAACCATTCGGGGCTCTTGACCATCCACATGCAGGTGGCGTCGACGTGGTAGTATTCGCGTTTGACGTCGGGGTAGTCGCGCTGGCCGATCTCGTGGAAGGCGCGTTCCCACAAGTCGAAGACATAGGTGAGCACGTTGGTTTTGCCCACCAGGCCCAAGGTGTTGGCATCGCCCACGCCGCGGGCCTTTTTGCCGAACTTGCGGGCGTATTCGAAGGCGTAACGCAGGCACCGTTCCACTTGGTAGCGGTTGTAGACCATGCTTTGAACGGCCACTTCGTGAGGCGTGCCTTTCATGGAGATGCCGCCGGTGCCGGTGTAGATGCCGCCGGTGTTCTCACGCACCACCACGTAGTCGATTTCCTTGGGGCCTTTGTCCTTGAGGGGGGTTTCAATGCCGGGGTAGAGGCGCACCGGGCGCAGGTTGATGTATTGGTCCAGTTCGAAGCGCAGCCGCAACAAAATTCCCTTTTCCAGGATACCGGGCGTGACGCCGGGGTGGCCGATGGCGCCTAAATAGATGGCGTCGAATTTTCGCAGTTCATCGGCCGCATGATCCGGCAGGACCTCGCCGGTGCGCAAGTAGCGATCACCGCCGTAGTCGAAATCGGTCATTTGCAGGCCGATGCCGAATTTGGCCGAAGCCGCTTCCAGGACTTTGCGCCCCTCGTCGACCACTTCGGGTCCGGTGCCGTCGCCGGGAATTACCGCTATTTTGTATGTTTTTCCCATTTTTTCCCCCTCGTTGGATGCCACCGTGACTCGGGCAAGCCGCCAGCAGTTTGTATAAATCCGACTTATATAGGGGATTTGCGAAAGCGGGTCAAGACGCAACCCCAATATTGCATAAGCCGGCGGGCTTCAGAGCCAAGGCGCCAAGGGTGAGGCCGTAGCAAACAAGCTACCGCGAACCCTTGGCAACGCAGGATATGGAGCCCTCCGGCGTTTGCAGCATTGGGGGCAATCCTACGCGGTACCTTTCGCGGACGCGGTTTTACCCTTGCGGCGGCGGCGCGGGGCGGGTGTTGACGGGCAAAATCGTTGTTCCATTTGCGATAAGCGCCGTTGTGCCTCCGCGTTTAAAGGGTCGCCGGCGGTGACGATTCTTTTGATGATGTCGAATAATTGGGGGCCTTGTTGTTCGTGTCCCTTGAGCAAGTTTGGGAGCTGCGCCAGGGCCTGTTTTTCATCCAGTTGAAGCATAAGATACTGTTCCCGCAGGCCGCGCTTGAACCGGCCCAGCGCTTGATCCGCCCCATGTTCGGCCCGGATGCGGCGCAGCATTTGAAAGC
>JABDRH010000077.1 GCA_013041835.1 Desulfatitalea sp.
TACAAACGCTTGGTGAACGACCTGCGGCACAACGACATGGTCATTTTGGGCTTTCGGCCCGAGGAGAAAAAACAGTACGGCCTGCTGGAGATCCAGGAAGGCCGGGTGTGCAAAATTATCGAATGGAAATATTGGCGCGACTATTCACTCGAGGCCCAGGCCACCCTGACCCTATGCAATGCCGGTATTTATGCGGTGCGTAAAGAAGTGCTGGAACGTTATTTGCCGGTCTTGTCCAACCGGCCGCAAAGGGTCAATAAGAGGGTAAATGGGCGGATGACCGAAATTGAAGAGTATTTTATTACTGACCTGGTGGAGTTCATGGTAGTGGATGGTTGCCGAGTAGGCTACGTGGTGTGCGCTGATGAACACGAGCCCATGGGCGTCGATGACCCAGTCAGCCTGGCGTGGGCCCAGAAGGTGTATGCGGCACATCTGAATAGTGCTTGAGGTCTGTTAGATAGCGTGTTTTCCACCAATGGCATTTTTTTGGTACCTATCTAAATCATTGCGGCCTTGATTTGAACCACAAGATGCCATATTAGATAGAAACCCTATGGGTATCACCTTAAACGCATTAAAGGCCATCCAGTGAAACGCGCATTGATCACAGGCATCACCGGCCAGGACGGCGCCTACCTGGCCGAATTGCTCATCGAAAAGGGTTACGAAGTGCACGGCATCAAGCGCCGGGCCTCGCTGTTCAACACCCATCGCATCGACCACCTCTACGAAGATCCCCATAAAAAAGGCCGCCGTCTGATCCTGCATTACGGCGATCTGACCGATGCCTCCAACCTGATCCGTATCCTGCAGCAGGTTCGGCCAGACGAAGTTTACAACTTGGCTGCCCAGAGCCATGTGCAGGTCTCATTCGAATCGCCTGAATACACCGCCGACGCAGACGGACTGGGCACCCTTCGGCTGCTGGAAGGCATCCGCCTGCTCGGCCTGGAAAAGAAAAGCAGGTTTTACCAGGCCTCTACTTCGGAACTCTATGGCATGGTCCGTGAAGTGCCGCAGACCGAAAAAACGCCCTTTTACCCTCGATCGCCCTATGCCTGCGCCAAGCTCTACGCCTTCTGGATCACCGTCAACTACCGAGAAGCCTACAATATTTACGCCTGCAACGGCATTCTCTTCAACCACGAGTCGCCCTTGCGCGGTGAAACCTTCGTGACCCGCAAAATCACTCGCGCCTTGGCCCGCATTTACCTGGGGCTTCAGGATTGCCTCTACCTGGGCAACCTCAACGCCCAGCGCGACTGGGGTCATGCCAAGGACTATGTGGAAATGCAATGGCTGATGCTCCAGCAGGATGCCCCGGACGACTATGTTATCGCCACCGGCCAACAGCACTCCGTGCGTGATTTTGTCGATGCTTCCGCCCGGGAACTGGGCATTTCCATTAAATGGGAAGGCAAAGGCGCCAACGAACGCGGCATCAACCAGGCCAACGGCAAGACCATTGTCGCCGTTGACCCGAACTACTTCCGTCCCACGGAAGTGGAAACCCTGCTCGGAGACCCCACCAAGGCCAAAGAAAAACTTGGCTGGGCCCCTAAAATCTCTTTCGATCAACTGGTTCAGGAGATGGTTCAAGCCGATCTGGAAGAGGCGAAAAAAGATGAGTTGTGCCAGCGGGCGGGGTTTAGGATCAATCAGCATAGTGAGTGAGTCTGTCCACGAGCTGTCGCGTTGCTGATCAAATCACTTTAAAACAGAAAATCAATGGATTGGGTTAATCGGCGGCAATGAACAGCAATTCAAAAATATTCATCGCAGGTGCCGCCGGCATGGTCGGCAGCGCCATCATCAGAAAACTCCTCAGCCAGGGGCATACCCACCTTATCGGCAGTTATCACAACCGATTGCCGGATCCTGGCAAGTTCCTGCTCAACGATCCTGCCGAAGGCATACCGCCTGGATTGCAGCTAGTTCAGATCGATCTCCGGCGTCAGGAGGACGTGGACGCCTTTTTTAAAGCCGAAGCGCCGGATTATGTTTTCATCGCCGCGGCGCGCGTAGGCGGAATCCATGCCAACAATACCTTTCCGGCGCAGTTCATCTACGATAACCTGACCATACAAAACAACATCATCCATGCCGCCTACACCTCCGGCGTACAGCGGTTGCTCTTTTTGGGCTCCACTTGCATCTATCCCCAGCAGGCGCCCCAACCCATGAAAGAAGAACACCTGCTGACCGGCCTGCTCGAGCCGACCAATGCGCCGTACGCCATCGCCAAAATCGCCGGCATCAAAATGTGCGAAGCCTACAACCGCCAGTACGACACCCGATTTATCGCCCTGATGCCAACCAACCTCTACGGCCCCCACGACAACTTTGACTTGGAAAGCTCGCACGCCCTGCCGGCCATGATCCGCAAATTCCATCTGGCCAAATTGGCCGAAAACCAGGACTGGGAAGGCATCCAAAAAGACGAGGCAACTTTCGGTCCGATACCCAAGAACCATAGCGCAGCATGTGGTGCGGCGGAAAAAGACGCCGGACAGAGGATCGAGGATTCGATCCTTCTCTGGGGAACCGGCACCCCAAAACGCGAATTTCTCCACGTGGACGACCTGGCCGACGCCGGCCTGTTCATCATGCAACTGGATGAAAGGACCCTGGGCAACGAATTGCTGAGCTACCCCAAGCCCTGCTTCGTCAACGCCGGCACCGGCATCGATTGCACCATCAAGGAACTGGCCCTGCTCATCCGGAACGTCGTCGGCTTCCAGGGCGACGTCCAATTCGATCCCACCAAGCCCGACGGCACCCCGCGCAAGCTCACGGACGTCTCGCGCCTGGCCGGCCTCGGATGGACCGCCGCCATCGGCCTCGAACAAGGCATCCGGCAAACCTATGCGTGGTATCAAACCTTTCGCAGACATCGAACGGATGGGTCATCTTAGGGCGCAGGAAAGAAATAATTCGCCCAGATTGCGCTGGATTTGCCTTGCAGACGGGCTCAAAGACAAGCAAAATGGGGGGAATTATTTTTTTCCTGCGCCCTTAACCTTTACACTACATTTAAACCGGCTGCCCGAGCCAACTCAGATTGCTTCCCATCAAAGGTGAAAAAGCGATCCGCTTCAATTATTTGCGCCAAGGCCACGTGCAGAATGTCAAGTGATCGGGAACCTGTCGCCATCGTGTGCCGACTAGAGAGCGTCAAGGTATGGGAAAACACATCCGGCCAGTCAATTTGGGGCCTAAAGTAAACTCCGGCCATTTCATGTGCATTGAAGCGCTTGAAGATGGTCCCGGCCTCGTCCTCGGTCATTTCGTGCCTGAAACGTTTCAACTGGATCGCATTGGTAAACTCAAGTTCATGCAGCATCGTTTTGGGGATCGCTTCGTTATTGGAACGGATCAAGTCGGAAGCGCTTTCGGAATTGGCCTCCTTGACATAGAGCGCAACCAAAGCACTGGTATCCACATAAAGCATCAGAAGCGCTCCTCTCTGTTTCCAGTAACCACCTCGCTAAGCGGTTTGCCCTTTAATTCAATGGATTCCCGGTAAAAATCAGGCCAATCGATATTCTGCTTGGCGCCCAATGCGGTGATCTTGGCCACCGGCACGCCTCTTCTGGTGACAATAACCTCTTCTCCGGCCTTGATTTTTCGCAGAACCTCCGCAAAATTTTTTTGAACATCACCTACAGTTGCCGTTTGCATATTGATTCTCCTCTGCCGTTATTACGTATAATATATGCGTAATAACGGCATGTCAAACCATGTCAGATTGTACTCACCCAATTTGAGTACTAAGGACTCAGTTCTGAGTCCTCAACAAAAAAACGAAGCGCCCCCTCATTTCAGCGGGAGGAGAGGGCCGTGATGGAAGGAAACGTCCGGCCGATTTTGCATATGCTGATGTCAAGGATTAGAACTACCCTCAAAATCCTGATTATCATTGTTGCCGGCGCATTGATCACCCAAACGCTATGCTTTGCATATGTGCTCACCCGGTCGCCCGAGCTTGCGCCGGCGGACGTGATCGTGGTCTTCGAAGGCCAGGTGGGGCGCACCCAAACCGCCTATGCCCTCGCCGATCAGGGCTATGCCCCCAATGTGATCATCTCCCCTGCAAGCAAACAGCGCCTCAAACGTTTTGACCGCCGCTTCAAGCCCAAGCGCACCTTCAACCGCATCATCGAGGATAAGGCCCGCACTACATTTGAAAACGCGCTGCTGACCGGAAAGCTCATCGAACGCAACCAGTTCGGTTCAGTCATTCTCGTCACCCAATGGAGCCACATGCCCCGGTCCTACCTGCTGCTCAAAACGATGCTGCTCGGCGCCAATACCCGCATTGAACCCTGCCCCGTGCCCACGGGAAAGCTAAAGCAGGAAAATTGGTATCACCACACCGTCGGTTGGAAGATGGTCTACAATGAGATGGTGGAAATCTGGGGCAGCCTTATCGAACACATACGTTACAAAATCACAGGTGAGCTGCCGCCTGACCGAATCGGCAAATCAAGTATGATAAGAAAACTGAAAGCGCACCTGCTTTTCAAAATCCATCCTGAAGAATTATCATTACCTAAAAAAAACGATAAGGGTCATTAAAACCGATCAAGATTTAAAGCGACATGTTTGGCCGTGCTCGACAGTGTTAAGCGGACAGGGCGCCCCGTTTTGGTTACACGGCATGGAGAGCCGGTCGCTATGATCGATCCGCCACCACTACCCAAAAAACAGGCGGCGTGGCTGGGCATTTTTAAATCGAGGGGTAAAATCACAGATGATATCATAACGCCGGTCATTCAAGAAAAAGAGTGGCAGGCACTGCGAGTCTGAACCATGAGGTCGCCTTGCGAAGCAGGAGGATTTCGTTACCCCATCAAGACCCAGCGGATCTATTCATCGCCGCGACTGCCATTGTGTATGGTTTGACCCTCGTGACGGCAGACCGCACATAAATTTCATCTGCCAAACAATATACTGTTATTTCAAATTATTAGAAATCTTGCCGATCCGATACACTATTTCCGAAGCAACAAACAGATTGCCGGCGATAATTCATGAGGAAATTTAAACGGTTGAAAATGGCTATTCCTTTGGCTATGTTTTATATATAAATTTAGATCGGGGGTGATCCGAATGCATATCCAATACACCATTTCCGAAGCGAAAAACAGATTGCCGGCGATAATTCATGAGGTGGAAAAAGGACCCTTAGTGAAATTGACGCGTCGAGGACGCCCTGTGGCAATACTCTTGTCCATCAAGGAGTATGAAAAACTCAACAGGAAACAGGGCGGCTTCTGGAATGGATTGATCGCATTCCGTGAGTCAGTATCATTGAATGACCTTTACGACGATGATTTCGAAGTGTTAAGGGATGACAGCCCCGGCAGGCCGGTTGACCTGCTATGATTAAATATCTCCTGGATACCAATGTCGTATCAGAGGCCATTAAAAAGTCGCCCAACCAAAGTGTTATGCATCATTTTGCGCGGTACCAACAAGAGATAGCAACTGCATCGCCGGTTTGGCACGAACTTCAATATGGCTGCACGCGATTGCCGGCTTCCAAGAAGCGCACACTGATTGAGGCCTATCTGTCCGAAGTTGTATGGAACAATTTGACAATCCTGCCTTATGATGAAAAGGCTGCAAATTGGCATGCTGTTCAGCGGGCGAGGCTCGAACTGAATGGAAAGTCGACGTCATTCGTAGACGGCCAAATCGCCGGTATCGCAGCAACGAATGGCCTGACCCTCGTAACTCGAAACATATCGGATTTTGCAAGCTTCTCAGATCTCATTTTAGAAAACTGGCACATGGAATAAACGGGAACCAACTTTAACAACGCCGGCCAATCTGTCGGGCGGTAGGTCACCAGTGTTATGGTCAAGACGACCGAAGCAGATCGCTGACCTGAGTCCACAACAATTCTCGGTGAAGCTTTTTTATCATTAACGATCAAGGTTCCAGCGGATGTTGAAAATTATTTTTCGCGATTTCAAATCGCGAAAAAATGTAACTAATTGAAATAACAGCAAATATTTCGATAGGCAGTTCCTTTTTTATATTGTATACATTTCAGTAGGTTATAACTGTAGCGCCTTGGGAACGTCTATTGCACGTTAAAAAACATCTTGGCTTCAACTCGCTAATCGCCACCTTGGGCAAGTGCTTTGGGCAAATCCATGATCCCCGTCAGGCAGGTAAAGTGAATCATGACCTGCA
>JABDRH010000079.1 GCA_013041835.1 Desulfatitalea sp.
ACCAGGCCGATGCCGATCAGGGCGCTGGTAATCTGCTCCATGGACTTGGCCGTGGCTTCCCGAGGACTGAGTCCCTCTTCACTCATGATCCGTTCCACATTTTCCACCACCACGATGGCGTCGTCCACCACCAGCCCCACCGATAGCACTACGGCCAAAAGGGTAAGCAGGTTGATGGTGAAGCCGAAAAGCTGCATGAGAAATACGGCGCCGATGAGCGACAATGGAATGGCCACTATGGGAACAAGGGTCGAGCGCACCGAACCGAGGAAGAGAAAGACGATCACCACCACGATCAACAATGTTTCAGTCAAGGTTTTGACCACTTCATTGATGGCGTTGCGGATGTACTCGGTGGCGTCGTAGGACAGCTCTCCTTTCAGCCCGCTGGGCAGGTCCTTGACGATGGCTTTCATCTCCGCGCGCACGCGCTCGATCACATCCAGGGCGTTGGCGTTGGGCAGGGGGTGGATGCCAATGAAGACCGCCGTCTGGCCCGATAAATGCACGGCCGCTTCGTAGTCTTCGGCGCCCAGCACCACGTTGGCGATATCTTCCAGGCGAACGATGGCGCCGTCCTGCTGGCGCACCACCAGCCGCCGAAACTCTTCCACCGTGCTCAAGTCGGTGTTGGCCGTCAAGTTGACTTGAATCAGGGATCCTTTGGTGCGACCCACGGCGGATAAAACGTTATTGGCCGCCAGGGCTTGACGCACCTGCACCGGACTGATGTTGTAGGCCGCCATGCGCTTGGGATCCAGCCAGATGCGCATGGCGAAAGTGCGGCCGCCCAGAATCTCAGCCCGCTGTATGCCGGCAATGGCCGACAGCCGGGGCTGCACCACGCGCACCAGGTAATCGGTAATCTGGTTGGGCTGTAGGATGTCGGAAGTAAAACTCAGGTAAGCCGAAGCCCAGTTGCTGTCGGACGAAACCACGTTGATCACCGGCACTTCGGCTTCCGGCGGCAGGTCGTTGCGAACCTGGTCCACTTTGGCACTGATCTCGGCCAGGGCCTTGACGGCATCGTAATTGAGCTTGAGACGGGCGGTGATGGTCGACACCCCCTGTGCGCTCTGGGACTGGATGTAGTCGATGCCGTCGGCCGCGGCGATGGCGCGCTCCAAAGGCGATGTGATGAAGCCGCGAACCAGCTCGGCGCTGGCGCCCACATAGACGGTGGTCACGATCACCGAGGCGTTTTCGCTAATGGGATACTGTCGTACGCTCAAAGTACGAACGGCCTGCATCCCGGCGATGATGATGACCAGGTTGATCACCAGGGCGAGCACCGGACGACGGATGAAGATATCAGTGATATTCATGTGATTTCGAACAACCCCTTATCAGCTCTCCTCGGGTTTCGGCGCCAGCTTGAAATCGGGGCTGAGGGTGTTGTCCACCACCACCGCCTGCCCGTTGCGCAACTTGAAGACGCCCGTGCTGACGACGGTCTGGCCCGCCTCAAGGCCTTTGCGCACCGCCACGAAGTCACCCCGTTTCTCTCCTATCTCCACGATCTGCTGGCGCACCACTTTGCCGGCCTGCCCTTCGGCGCTCTCCTTAGGCGCCACCACGAACACCGAATTGCCGTACGTGGCGTAGGATACCGCCGTTGCGGGTATGGCGAGCACCTCCTGCCGGACCGGCAGCACGACTTCAACATTGACGAACATGCCCGGGCGCAATTGCCCGCCGGGATTATCCAGCGTGGCCTGAACGCGCACGTTGCGGGTGGCGCGATCCACCTCTGGATTGATTGCGGTTATGCGGCCTTGCACGACTTTTTCGGGGAGCACGCTGCTGATGATCCGCACGGTATACCCTTTACGCACCTGGGCCAGTTGCTGCTGAGGCAACTGAAAGTTGGCGTAGATGGGATCCAGGGACTGCAGTGAAACGATGGCCTGCCCCCCCTCGACGACCTGGCCGAGATTGATGAGCCGAATGCCCAAACGCCCGGAAAAAGGCGCCCGAATGGTTTTCTTGGCCATGGCCGCGCGAATGGTGTCGGCTTCGGCCATGGCCTGGGTATAAAGCGCCTCGGCATTGTCATATTCAGCCTGGGAAACGACCCGTTCGGGCAGCAGCTTTTTAACGCGATCAAAATTGATGCGCGCCAGTTCGGCGGTGGCTTCCACCGCCCTGAGTTGCGCCTTCTCGGAATCGGTATCCTGTTGCACCAGCAAATCACCGGCCGCTATTTTGCCGCCGGCTTCGAATGAAATCCGGACCACTTTTCCGGTCATCTCGGCCGTGACCGTGATGCCCTGAACCGCCTCCAACGAGCCTACGGCTGTCAAAACCGATTCCCATCGATTCGCTTGCACCGCGGCCGTTGTCACCGTCTCCGGCGGGGGCACGAAATTGGCGCCCTGGGCAATCATCTTTTTAATCTGCAATCCTTTAACGCCGGCCAACAGGCCTAATAGCACCAGCAGGCCGATTATGGCTGCTATGAATCGTTTTGCCATCGTTACTCGCTTTCACCGCGTAAAGAATGTGTTGTTGGCTTGAATCGAATCACGTTTTGTGATTTGCATCTATCTGCATGCCTTTTAAGGCAAGTGCGTATTGTAACGATCTGCCTTTTAAAGTCAATGCGAATGCATACCGAATTGCTGACAAGCCCGAACTGCGTACTACACATTGCGATAGGAAGCCAGCGCAAAAGGCGCCGCGCCATGAAGCAGGCAGCGCGGGATCTATTGCCGGCACACCGGATGAACAAACGATAGGAGCCAATTGGATAACGAGACCGCCCCCACCACCATTGAAGGCCAGATCGAACGCGTCACCTTTCGCAATCCCGACTCCCTTTTTATGATCGCCCGTTTCCGGCCCCGCGATCAAGCCGGCTTGATCACGGTACTGGGGCATCTGCCTGAACCGGTGCCCGGCGAGTTGTTGCGCCTGACAGGCGACTGGAAGAATCATACCCGCTATGGTCAGCAGTTTGAAGTGATCGGCTTCGATCTCTTGCTGCCCGCGGGCGTCGAAGAGATCCGCCGCTATCTGGCCTCGGGCCTGATTCCGGGTATCGGCCCCAAAACCACTGAACGGCTGCTGCACCATTTCAGAGGCGACACGCTGCAGGTCATCGAAAACGAGCCCCTGCGGCTGGCCGAGGTGCCAGGCATCGGCGTCAACAAGGCCACACACATCGGACAAGCATGGCGGGAGCACCACAAGGTGCGCAGCCTGATGGCTTTTTTACAGCGTCATGGAGTTAAAC
>JABDRH010000090.1 GCA_013041835.1 Desulfatitalea sp.
CCCTTGTCCGCCGCGGTCAACACGGCCGTGGCGCTGGCAAAAGCCAATCGATGCGCTTGGGCGGCCGGCTTTGTCAATGGCTTGTTGCGCCGGGCGGCGGCCGGCACCGGACAGATACCTTGGCCTGATCCGACCCAATCACCGGCAGATGCCCTTGCCCTTGAACACGCCTTGCCCCGTTGGCTGACGGCGCGCTGGATCGATCGATGGGGAGTGGAGACTACCGGACGGCTGGGCGTGTTTCTCAACACCATCCCCGATATAACCCTGCGTACCAATACCTTGAAAACCGATCGCCGCAGGCTCATGGCCGCTATTGAAAAAGAGGCCCGCCGGCTAAGCATCACCCAACGCTCTCCCGAAGGCGTGCGGCTTGCCCAACTGGCAAGGCCCATCACCCAGATGCCGGCGTATCGAAAGGGATGGTTCCAGGTGCAAGATGAGGCAGCGCAACTGGTCTCCCATCTGCTCGCCCCCCGGCCGGATGAAACCGTATGGGATGCCTGCGCCGGCTTGGGCACCAAATCCGGCCACCTGGCGCAACTGATGAAAAACCGCGGAACGATCGTGGCCACGGACATTTCCAGCACCAAACGCGATTGCCTGGGCCGGGAAATGCAGCGCCTCGGCGTAGCCATTGTGCATGGCCATGCGGCGGATCTGACCACACCGGCATCACTGCCTCAGTTGCCCATGTTCGACCGCATCCTGATGGATGCCCCTTGCTCGGGACTGGGCGTGCTGCAAAAAAACCCGGATGGCAAATGGCGCCACGCGCCAGAAGATCTTTTCGCCTACCACCAACGGCAGGTCATCATGCTGGATACTGCCTCCCGCCGTTTGCGGCCGGGTGGACGACTGGTATACGCCGTCTGCAGCATGGAGCCTGAGGAAAATGAGTCGGTTGTAAAAGCATTTTTGCAAAGCCACCCCGAGTTTGCTATAGACTCCTGCGGAACAAACCTTGCAGATATTGCGACAGCGTTGGGCGATGCACTGAATTCGGAAGGCTGCCTGCGCAGCTTCCCTCATCAACACGGGATGGACGGCTTTTTTGCTGCGTCGCTGATGAAACAGGCGTAGCAAGGCCCCAGCCGGGATAAACAGACATGCCTGTATATGATTTCACGGCTCTGGATGCCAAAGGCAAAACCGTTTCGGGTATCATCGATGCCGACGGTGCGGCCGCGGCGCGTCAAAAAATCCGCTCCGCCGGCCAGTATCCCGTTAAATTGCGGGAGGTAAAAAGCGAAACAGCCCAAAAAAGCAAGGAAAAAAAACTGGGCCTGCCCCAATTGTTCACCCGCATCAGCGCGGCCGAGGTCTCGGTCATGACCCGCCAGTTGGCCACCCTTTTGAGCGCCGGATTTCCCCTGGTGTCGGCCCTCGAATCCCTCCTGCCCCAGATTTCCAATGCAGGCTTTAAAAAGATCATCGCCAGCATTCGGGGGGTGGTGGTGGAGGGCAGCACCTTTGCCAACGCACTGGATCAATACCCAAATGTCTTTTCCCAGGTCTACATCAACATGGTCAGCGCCGGTGAGTCGTCGGGCACCCTGGAAATCGTGCTGGAACGTCTAGCCGACTTTTCCGAAAAGGAAGAGGCGCTGAAATCTCGCTTGATCACGGCCCTGATCTATCCGGCCATTATTTTGCTGGTAAGCATCCTGATCGTCTCCTTTTTGCTCATCTACGTCACCCCCAAGATCACCAGCATGTTCGACAGTCTCAAACAGGACCTGCCCTTCGCCACCCAGTTGCTCATCGGCATCAGCAACCTGTTTCAATCCTATTGGTGGCTCCTGATGCTGGTGATCATCGCCCTGACGTTCGGCGCCCGTGCGCTGTACCGCAATGAAAAGGGCCGCATGTGGACCGATACCCGCTTGCTCACCCTGCCGCTGTTCGGCCCGCTGGTCCGCAAGTTGGCCGCAGCGCGTTTTGCACGTACCCTGGGATCCCTTCTCGACAATGGTGTTTCCATGCTGCCGGCCCTGGCCATCGTGGAAAAAGTGGTGGGCAATGTGTTCATTTCCAAGGTCGTGGCCGAGGCCGCCGTGGAGGTCGGCAAGGGCCAGGGGCTTGGCAAGGCTCTGGGAGCGGGCAAGGCCTTGCCGCCCATGGCCATCCAGATGATTCAGGTGGGCGAGCAGAGCGGCAACCTGGAAGAGATGCTCAACCGCGTGGCCGACATATTTGAAAGGGAAGTGGAAACCACGGCCATGCGGGTCACCACGCTGGCCGAACCGATCATGCTGGTGATGATGGCCGTTATCGTCATGTTCATCGTGCTGGCGATACTGCTGCCCATATTTGAAATGAATCAGATGATCGCATAAATCTCAAATATAACGACGCCAGCCCATCGATGGCGCGGACCTATCGGAAACAACGGAGGCAAGAAAAATCATGAAACTCACAACCTGTACCGGCAAACAAGGTTTTACCCTGATCGAACTAATGGTGGTGCTGCTGATTTTAGGCTTGCTCATCGGCATCGTGGGGCCTAAAGTGATTGGCCAAGGGGACCAGGCGCGCGTGGATTCCGCCAGAATCCAAATCAAGAGCATCGAGTCGGCGCTGAAGATGTACCGGCTGGACAACGCCGCCTATCCCAGCACGGAACAGGGGCTGGACGCCCTGATCAACATGCCCCAAACCGGCGACATCCCGAAAAAATGGCGCAAGGGCGGCTATATGGATTCGATCCCCAAGGACCCCTGGGGCTACGACTACGTTTATATGCACCCGGGCGTCCACGGCGACTTCGACCTGTTTTCCCGCGGCGCCGACGGCGCCACCGGCGGCGATGATTTCAACGCGGATATCACCAACTGGGAACAGGAAGAGAAACAAGGCTGAACTGGTATCCAAATCAAATGGCCACCAACCGCGGCAATGGCTTTACCCTCATCGAACTGATGGTCGTGATTTTGCTCATCACCATCATGATGGCCGTGGCCGTGCCC
>JABDRH010000091.1 GCA_013041835.1 Desulfatitalea sp.
TGCAGGGACAGTTCCTTGACAAGAACGCTATCCACACCCATCGATGCCAGGGCGGCAAAAAGCATGACGAAACTGGCGGCGTAGTTGAGCAGGCCGAAGTCGGTCGGCCCAAGATATCTTGCCACCCAAGTAAAAATCCACAGAGACACGACTAGGCGAAACACCTTCTCTGAAAGAAGCCACGCCGTGTTTTGAAAATATCGTTGTAAGCCTTGAGATTCTTTAATGTGGCTTGGCAGAAACCCATGGACCCAATTAATAATCGGTGTGGTTCTTTTCATGATCGTCTGAGCAAGCGGCATGTTGGCATGGGCTTTTATAATCGCTTGGATTGTCGGGAAATATTGTTTCGCATCGCACCGAGAGATATATGAGCTGTTCGCAATCGTCAACCAGATCTTTGTTCACCGTAAAATGATTTGAAATGCTTAGGCGAATTAGGATAGTTAAGTTCGATTGGTTGGTTTAAATTGAATCATACGTGGGGATTGCATTATGCGTATTTTGATCACCGGCGGTGCCGGTTTCATCGGGTCTCATCTGGCTGAGGCGTATCTGGAAAATGGGGATGAGGTTTATATTATCGATGATTTGTCCACGGGATCGCTGGACAATATCGTCCATTTGCGGGAGCCGTATCGCAAGAAATTGTTTGTGCATGTCGATACCATCATGAGCCGGAACATGATGCTGGAATTGGTGGGCACCTGCGATGTGGTGCACCATTTAGCTGCGGCGGTGGGGGTGGAATATATTCTCGACAATCCGCTGGCGTCGATCACCACCAATATTCAAGGGACCGAAATTGTTCTGGAGCTGTGCAACAAGTTCAAAAAGCGGGTGCTGATCGCCTCCACCTCGGAGGTGTACGGCAAGCATATGCATGCGCCGCTGGTGGAGACCGATAACATCATCTACGGGCCGTCGAGCAAATTTCGCTGGAGCTATGCCGCCTCCAAATTAATGGACGAGTTCATGGCCCTGGCCTATTTTCGCACCACGGGACTGCAAGTAACCGTCGCGCGGCTGTTCAATACCGTGGGACCGCGGCAAACGGGCAGCTACGGCATGGTGATCCCGCGCCTGGTCAAACAAGCCCTGCGCAACGAGCCGCTGACGGTATATGGCGACGGCAACCAAACGCGAACCTTTACCGATGTAAGCGATGTCGTATGGGCTTTCATGCGCATGGTGGAAAACAAGGAGGCCTTCGGGCAGGTGTTCAATGTGGGGGGGATCGAGGAGGTCTCCATCCTTAACCTGGCCAAGCGCATCATTGAAGCCTGCGGGTCATCTTCACAAATCCAGTTCATTCCCTATGATAAGGCATTCGGCAAGGATTTCGAAGACATGCAACGCCGCGTACCCGGGATTGAAAAGATCGCCAACCTGACCGGATTTGATCCAAAAGCCGATTTGGATGTGATTCTCACCAAGGTTATTCGCTATATGCGCAGCCATCTGAAGGAGTAAGGCGTCCGCAGCCGAAAGATCATGGTTGATGCATCTGCCATTTTTGCATTCGGGTTGACCTTTGGCCTCTCCGCCGCCTTCACGCCGCTGGTGCGTTGGATGGCGTTAAAGCGTACATGGGTCGCCCAGCCGAAGGCCGACCGCTGGCACAAAAAGCCTACGGCACTCATGGGGGGTATCGCCATTTTTTCCGCCATGGCGCTGCCTTTGGCTTATGTAGCCGATTTTGGCTCCATCATTCCGGTCGTTTTTGCCGGCAACGGATTGAACCAGGTGCCTTCCATCGTGGCGGTGCTCCTGGTGGGTGCGACATTTCTCTTCTGCCTGGGTCTGGTCGACGATCTGCGCAGCATCAAGCCCCAAACCAAACTCATCGGTCAGATTCTGGCCGCTTCCCTCGTGGTGTTCCTGGGGTTTCGGTTGCATTGGTTCGAATCCTTGACCGTGGATACCATGGCTACTCTCTTTTGGATCGTTGGCATTACCAATGCCTTCAATCTTATCGACAACATGGACGGACTGTGCGCCGGGGTTGGTGCTATTGCGGTGTGCGGACTGGCGGTGCTCTATCACAACACGGCGCCCGGCCCCTTCCTGGCCTCACTGATCCTGGCCGGCGCCATGGGCGGCTTTTTGATTTACAATTTCAATCCGGCCAAGATCTTCATGGGCGACTGCGGCAGTTTGGTCATCGGATTCAGCATCAGCGTGTTGTCCCTTTGCTATTCGGAATTGCCGTCGGTGTCGCTGCTGGCCAGATTCAGCGTGCCTATCCTGATCTTACTGGTGCCCATTTTGGATACGACCTTGGTCACCGTCATCCGCATCTTAAGCGGCCGCAAAGCCTCTATGGGCGGGCGGGATCATACCTCCCACCGGTTGGTGCTCATGGGGTTTTCCGAACGGACAGCGGTTCTTTCTCTTTATAGTATCGGCATCATTGCCGCTTGGGCCGCGGTGTTTGTGAGCATTAGCGACACCCTCACGTCACCGCTGGTGATCATTCCAATCGCCTTGGCCATGTTGTTGATGGGCATCTATTTATCCCAACTGCGCGTCTATCCGGAAAAGGAGTTTTCAGTTCTGCGTGACCGCAGTTTTACCCCTGTCTTGATGGAGATTACCTACCGGCGGCAGATTCTGCTGGTGCTGCTGGATTTTATCCTGATCGCCTTTTCTTATTACTTGTCCTATCGCTTGCGTTTTGGCGACGACTTGTTTTTTTTATATTTCGAAATCTTTCTCAGATCACTGCCGGTGGTCATTGCCATCAAGATGGCTGTGCTCTTCTGGATGGGCATCTATCGCGGCATGTGGGGGTACTTCAGCACCAACGATGTGTCCCTGTATATCCGTGCCTCACTCGTGGGCTCCATGGTGACGGTGGTGGCGGTGACCTTCATCTATCGCTTTGAAGACTTTTCTAAAGGGGTTTTCCTCATCGATTGGCTGCTTTCCACTTGCCTTTTTCTGGGAGTGCGCGGATCGTTTCGGTTTTTTCTCGAAACCCAGAAACGCAAAACACTGACGGGCGACAAGGTGGTTATTTACGGCGCGGGCAGGGCAGGGGAGTTGTTGCTGCGTGAAATTCTCAACAATGAGCGGTTGAAGGTTAAACCCATCGGCTTTATCGATGATGATGTGTTCAAGACCGGCAAACGGATTCAGGGTTTTCCGATTATGGGCACCTTTGAGACCATCGAACAGATTCATGAACGGCATGGTCTGGACGGCATTGTGGTATCTTTCAACGATGTCGAAAGCAACAGCCGTCTGGCCCATGACGCGGTGAAAGGGTTTTGTCAAAAAAGAGGTCTTTCGCTGAAATGCTTTAAAATTGATTTGAAACGGGTGGAATTGGGAAACTAACATGAATCCTGTGCAGCAGCTTTTAAATAAGGGTGCCACTATCTATGATCCCGGCGCCGTATACATCGATCCGGCGGTGGATATCGATCGTTTGGCGGGGCGGGAGGTCACCATCTATCCCGGTGTTCGGATTTTTGGCGCCGATACATTCATCGGCGAAGGCGCCCAAATCGGAAAAGAGGGGCCGGTTACCATCGAGGGGTGTTACGTGGGACCGAAGGTTTCTCTTAAGGGCGGATTTTTCAGTGGTGCGGTGTTCTTAGCCGGGGCTGCATGTGGTTCCGGCGCGCATGTGCGGCCGGGCACTATTTTGGAAGAATATGCCGGTATCGCACATTCGGTAGGCCTGAAGCAGACCATATTGTTTCCTTACGTCACCTTGGGCAGCCTGATCAATTTCTGTGACTGCCTAATGGCCGGCGGCACCGGTCCCAAAAATCATAGCGAAGTGGGCAGTTCGTATATTCACTTCAACTTCACGCCCAATCAGGATAAAGTCACGCCATCGCTCATCGGTGACGTGCCCCGTGGCGTGATGCTCAACCAATCCCCTATTTTCCTGGGAGGGCAGGGGGGCATGGTGGGGCCTTGCCGGTTGGCTTATGGTACAGTGGTGGCGGCCGGCACCCTATGCCGTCACGATCAACTCAAAGAGAATCATCTGGTTTACGGCGCCAAGCCACAAGCCGGCACCATGCCTTACAAGCCGGGAAACTACTTGAATCTCAAGCGCATTTTAGAGCAAAACCTGAATTTCATCGGCAACTTGATCGCGTTGAAGCAGTGGTACCTTCAGATCCGGGCCAGATTCACCGGGCCCGAACTGCCGGTGGCGTTGCTGAACGGTTTGGAAAAGACTGTTTCGGCCGGTATCGCGGAGCGTATCCAACAACTCGGCAAGCTGAGCACCAAATTAGATCCATCCGATTCCGGAAATCATCTGCACCTTGCCTTTGCCGGCAGGTGGGCCGACGTGGAAGGTCGCTTTTTGAAAGTGAAAGCCTATGCGGGCGACCCGGATTTGGCCGGCCGCTTTTCCGATATCATCGATGAACAGATAAAAAGGCGCGGCCGGTCCTATATTGAGGTGATTCAGAGTCTGGATGCGGATCAATCCGCTATTGGCACTCAATGGATGACAGGCATTGTCGAGAGCGTGAACTCACAAGTGATGGATGTATTGCTTTCAGTATAAAGGTATCGACAAGCGGGAAAAATGGGGAAACTATTCGGTACGGACGGCATTCGCGGCGTGGCAAATGTCTATCCCATGACGGTTGAAATCGCGCTGGCTGCGGGTAAGGTGGTTGGCAACTATTTTCAAAGCACGGAGAACGGCTCCTGCCGAGGGCACATTGTCATGGGAAGGGATACGCGCGTCTCCGGCGCCATGCTGACCCAGGCTTTTGCGGCGGGTGCGTGCGCGGCCGGTGTGGATGTGTGGATGTTGGGTATCTTGCCCACGCCGGGGATCGCAAGGCTCACCGGGGCCAGCGGTGCTTTAGCCGGCGTGGTGATCTCCGCCTCGCACAATCCGTTTGAAGATAACGGTATCAAGCTGTTCAACAGTGACGGCTACAAGCTATCGGACCCGGTCGAAGCCGAAATCGAGGCGCGTTTGCTGGGCGACGGAGAGGCACCGGTGGCTGTACCTCGCAATATCGGCCGTGTGAACCAGGTGGACGATGCCGGTGAGCAGTACCTGGACGCCATCTGTGGGGCCATGGGCGATCTTTCTCTGAATCCTTGCAGCGTCGTGATCGATTGCGCCAATGGAGCCACTTATGAAACGGCGCCGGTCCTTTTTCAGCGTTTGGGGGCCCAGGTGACAACGCTATTTGGCTCCCCGGACGGCACCAATATCAACGATCAATGCGGTTCTCAACACCCTGAAACCCTGGCCGAAAGCGTGGTGCGGCAAAACGCCGACGTGGGTCTGGCCTTTGACGGTGATGGCGATCGTCTCATCGCGGTGGATGAAACCGGTCAAGTGCTCAGCGGCGACCAAATCATGGTCGTTTGCGCCAACGACCTGAAACAGCGCGGCGCGCTCAAGAACAACATGGTGGTGAGCACCGTCATGAGCAACCTGGGATTCGGACTGGCCCTTGAACGGCTCGGCATCTGCTGGTGTTCGACGCAAGTGGGCGATCGATACGTCATGGAAACCATGCTGGCGGAAGGTGCGGTGTTGGGCGGCGAAGACTCGGGTCACTTGATATTCCATGAGTTGAACACCACCGGCGATGGCATGGTGGCCGCGGTTCAACTTCTGGTGGCCATGAAGCGCGCCGGCCGGCCACTATCAGAGCTGGCGCGGATCATGACGGTGTATCCTCAGGTGCTGGTCAACGTGCCGGTCAAGACAAAGCCCGACTTGGCGACCCTGCCCGACATCCAGGCAGTCATTGATCGCGTGGAAAAGGCACTGGACAGGCATGGGCGTGTACTGGTGCGCTACTCAGGCACTCAGGACATGTGCCGCGTGATGGTGGAGGGCCCAACCAACGAAACGACCCACGCCCACTGCCAGGAGATCGTCGAAGCCGTGCGCAGGGCCATTGGGTAAAAAACAAGTTGAATCCAATCTATCTATAGTGCGGGCAGATGTAAGATAATAGCCGCGGAAAGATCAGTATGGGGTGAGAAAAAACCTCTGGAGAATAGTTCTCCAGAGGTTTTCCTTTTTGTATCATCGATTAATCACGGCTCCCGCCGAAAATGAATAGTAGGTATTGAAACATCAGGATAAAATCCAGGTAGAGCTGCAAGGCGCCGATGATCGAGCCTTTTCGTACGGCTGAAGCGCTCACGTTGGCCGGCTGGGTCATGGCCATCATCTTGATTTTCTGGGTATCATAAGCCGTCAGTCCGGCAAAAATGATGACACCGATGTAGCTGATGATCATCTGCATGCCATAGGACCCCAGGAATATGTTGACCAGCGATGCGATAATAATGCCGATCAAGCCCATCATCATGAAACGCCCCAGCCCTGAAAGATCCTTTTTGGTGGTCCAGCCGATGATGCTCAGCCCAAGAAAGCTGGCGGCACAGATGAAAAAGGTGGAAGCGATGGTCGCCTGGGCGTAGGCGTAAAAGATATAGGAAAAAGTCGCTCCATTAAGCGCCGCATAGGTCATGAACAGCGCCGTTGCCGTGGAGGCCTTGATTTTGTTTATGCGAGCCGCCAGAGAAAACACCAGGGCAAGCTCTGCGATAAAAAACAAGAAACTGGTTTTCTGAACGAACTGGAACATGGCGGCATTTGTGGCGACAAAGTACGCCACGAATCCGGTCAGGGCCAGCCCAAGCGCCATCCAATTGTATACGCCGCGCACGAATGCACTCACTCGGGTTTGAACCTGCGTCTGGTCCATGGAATACGACGGTCGGGTCTCCATTTTCTATCCTCCTTCTTGCGGTTTTGGATTGTGCCGAATATAACCACCGGCAGCTTTATTTTCAAGAATAAAGATGGTATATCACCGATTAATCATGTTGCGGCAGGGGGTTAGACGATGAAACCGGAGCAGCTCTATCAACATCTAAAGGAGTTGGCCGACAAACTCGGCATCACGGTATCCGAACAGAATTTTCGCCCCACCGGCCTGCATGTGAAGAGCGGCTTGTGCAAAGTTAAAAATAACGACTATTGCATCATCGACAAACATCTCAAACCGAACCGAAAAATCGAAGTGCTGGCCGATTGCCTGGCGCAGTTTCCCCATGACACCGTTTATGTCGTGCCGGCCGTAAGAGAATATCTGGAGCGCTTTAAATCCCATCGACCCAGCCAATAAAAAAGTCGAGGACTGGACACAGGCATAGCCGCATATCTTTGGATTCGGCACGGAATTAAAAAGTTTACATAATACATATTATCAGACATTGTTGCCAAAACGATACCCATCTACCTACATGAACAACGCATCCACAAGAGACATTTACACCGTCGGCAAACTAACGGCCAAAGTTAAATCCTTGCTTGAGGATAAATTTCCTATGATATGGGTATCCGGAGAAATTGCAGATTTCCGAATACCCGGTTCCGGACATGCCTATTTTCATCTATGTGATAAATCGGCACGCATTGCCGCGGTGATGTTCCGCGGTCAATTGCGCCACCTGGCGTGCAAACTTGCCAATGGGGAATCCATTGTCGCTTTGGGTCGAATATCCGTGTATGAGCCCAGGGGGACCTATCAATTGATTCTCGAATATGCCGAATCCCTGGGTGCCGGAGCCCTGCAAATGTCCTTCGAGGCCTTGAAGCGCAAGCTGTTCCAAGAAGGTCTTTTCGATGATGCGCACAAGCTGTCGATTCCGTTCTTGCCGCACACCTTGGGTGTGATCTCATCACCCACCGGCGCGGCCGTGCGTGACATTATCAACGTAATCCGCCGCAGATTTCCTAACACCGCCATCCAACTCTATCCGGTTAAGGTCCAGGGTCAGGGAGCCGCCGAACAAATTGTGAACGCCATCGAATTGGCCAATCGTCTACAGCATGCCAATGTCATCATCCTGGCCCGCGGTGGAGGCTCTGTTGAGGATTTGGCGCCGTTCAACAGTGAAATCGTCGCCCGGGCGATCCACGCTTCACAGATCCCCATCGTGACTGGGATTGGGCATGAAATCGATTTTACCATCGCTGATTTTGCCGCTGACAGGCGCGCCCCAACACCATCGGCGGCAGCCGAACTATCCGTCCCGGTAAAATTCGAGTTAAAAATGCGTTGCGAGGATTTGAATATACGCTGCATACGCAACATCAAATCCCTGACTGCCATCCATCGGGAGAATCTTTTCCGTTTGTCGCGCGGTGTCACTCATCCCATGAAGCGCATTCAGGAATCACGGTTACGGGTGGATGACATGACAGAGCGCATGTCGTTGGCTGCACAACGCATATTACGCCAACGTCATGATGGTCTTATCAAAACGAACACTGCATTATTACATAATAATCCGGTCGATTATGTCGAAAAACATAATTCAAAAGTTAATATATTATTATTAAAGTTATTTGAAATATTAAATAATATCGTTACAACGCATAGGACACGCGCGACTGCCTGCCATGCCTCGCTCATGGCATTGAGCCCTCAGGCCGTCATGGCAAGAGGTTATAGCATCACCCGTACGGTTCCGGACGCCAAGGTGCTCACCGATGCCGGGCAAGTCGACGCCGGACAGGCCATCGAGATATTGCTGACCAAAGGCAAAATAGACGCCACAGTGAAATGAGCTTGCTCCTTTTTCCTTGTTTCATTTCGGTAATTCTTCTATGAATTGGCATGTTTCCAACATGGCGCACCCATTGGATGCGATAGGATTTTACCATGACCGCAAAACTCACTTTTGAAAAAGCGCTTGAAAAGCTGGAGCAGATTGTTCACGAAATGGAAGCCGGACAGCTTCCTTTGGACAATGCGCTGAAAAAATTCGAAGAAGGCATGAAGCTCTCCCGGTTTTGTACGGAAAAGTTAAATGAAACTGAAGAAAAGATCACCCAACTCATGGAAGCTGCCAACGGATCCATACGGGAGGCACCGTTTGATGAGGGCACACCAGAATAATCGATTCCGCTTTCATCGATAGAAAACACGGGAGTTTTGAACCTTGGGGCTAATCGACACCATTGATTCACCATCTGACCTGAAAAAACTCAGCCGGCAGGCACTGCCGCAGTTGGCGCAAGAGTTACGCGACATCATCGTTGAGGTGGTTTCCCAAAACGGGGGGCATTTGGCCTCGAGCCTTGGCGTTGTGGAACTGACCATCGCCTTGCACTACGTATTCGACACACCCAACGATAAAATTATCTGGGATGTGGGGCATCAGGCCTATGCTCACAAGCTGCTCACCGGGCGACGCGACCGTTTCCATACCCTCCGCCGGCATGGCGGAATTTCCGGTTTTGCCAAACGCGGCGAAAGCCCATACGATGCGTTCACCACGGGCCATAGCAGCACCTCCATTTCCGCGGCGTTAGGTATGGTCTGCGCCAAACGACTGAAAGGTTGCCCATCAAAAGTGGTGGCGGTTATTGGGGATGGTTCCATGACGGCCGGGATGGCCTACGAGGCGCTCAATCAGGCCGGCGATTTGCACAAAGACCTGATCGTCATTCTCAATGATAACGACATGTCCATCTCTCCCAACGTGGGGGCCATTTCTTCTTTGCTCAGCCGAACGCTTTCCGACCAGCGTTTGCAGACCTGGCGCAAGGAGTTCGGCGATTTTCTAAAATCCCTGCCCAAAATCGGTGATAATATTTACAACCTGGCCAAGCGCAGTGAAGAGTCGTTCAAAACCTTTATTACGCCAGGCATGCTGTTCGAGGCCTTCAATTTCGATTATTTCGGCCCCATCAACGGCCACAACCTCACCCACCTTATTCGGATTTTGAATAATATCAAGAAGCTGAAAGATCCTGTGCTGCTGCACGTGACGACCACCAAGGGCAAAGGCTATGCCCAGGCAGAGAAGAATCCGGTCTATTTTCATGGCGTGGG
>JABDRH010000092.1 GCA_013041835.1 Desulfatitalea sp.
CCGTTGTCCATTACACCTTACTACATGAGTTTGCTTACGGGGCAGGATGCCAGCCCAGCCTTGCGGCGCACCGTTGTGCCCACGGTCAACGAATTCATCAAAATGCCGGAAGAAGCAGACGACCCTCTGAGTGAGGAAGGGCACAGCCCTGTTCCAGGGCTAGTGCATCGTTACCCTGACCGGGTCTTGTTGCTCACCGTGGATTTTTGCGCCACGTATTGCCGTTATTGCACTCGCTCGCGCATCGTGGGGCGCGGCCGGATTTTATTCAACCGGCGCAGGCTCGAGCAGGCCTTGGATTATATTCGCGGGACCACCGCCATCAGAGATGTTCTGCTATCGGGCGGCGATCCGCTGACCTTGGGAGATGAGCGCCTGAACTGGCTGCTGACACAGTTACGCCAGATCAAGCATGTGGAGATCATCCGCATCGGCACCAAAGTCCCCGCGGTGTTGCCGCAGCGCATCACGCCCCAGTTGGTGCGCATGCTGCGCAAACATCACCCCTTGTTCATGAGTCTGCACTTCACCCATCCAAACGAGTGCACGCATGAAACGTTTCGCGCCTGCCAACGGCTGGCTGACGCCGGCATTCCACTGGGTTCCCAAACGGTACTGTTGCGGACAGTCAATGATGACGTGGATACCATGCGCACTCTGATGCACCAATTGCTGCGCATGCGTGTCAGGCCGTATTACCTCTACCAGTGCGACCCGATTTCAGGTTCGGCCCATTTCCGAACACCGGTGGAAAAAGGGCTGGAGATCATCCGTGGTCTGCGCGGCCATACCAGTGGCTATGCCGTGCCGACCTATGTGATCGATGCGCCCTGCGGCGGCGGTAAGATACCGATGACCCCTGATTATTTCCAGGGCCGCAATGAGGGCGGCATCGTGTTGAAGAATTATGAAGGGAAATATTTTAACTACCCGGAAGTGATCTGAGAAAATGAAATCGTTTCGGAGGTGCGCTTCGATGAAAATAGGGTTAACTTACGACCTGCGGTCCGAATACCTGGCCGCGGGCTACAGTGAAGAAGAGACCGCTGAATTCGACCGTGACGAGACCATCACGGCCATTGAGGACGCTTTGCGCCGATCAGGCCACCAAACCAGCCGCATCGGCCATGCCAAAAACCTGATGAAACAGTTAATCTCCGGGCAACGCTGGGATCTGGTTTTCAACATCGCAGAAGGGTTGACCGGCATTGGCCGCGAAGCCCAAGTGCCTGCCATTTTGGATGTTTACAACATCCCCTATACGTTTTCTGACCCCCTGGTGATGGCCTTGACCCTGCACAAAGGCATGACCAAGAGAGTGCTGCGCGACGTCGGCATTCCCACGCCCGAATTTGCCATGGTGGCCGGGCATGAAGATCTGTCTCGGGTGACTTTTGATCCACCCTTTTTCATCAAACCCATCGCCGAAGGCACCGGCAAGGGCATCACCCCGGACGCTATCGTGCGCCACCGCCGGGAGCTGGCAGCGGCCTGCCGCAACCTGCGGGTACGATATCGACAGCCGGTGCTGGTGGAACGGTTTCTGCCCGGCCGTGAATTCACAGTCGGCGTCATCGGAACCGGCGTCGATGCCCGAATTTTGGGCACCATGGAGATCCTTTTGAACAAAGAGGCCGAACAGCAAGTTTACTCCTACACCAACAAGGAGTTCTGCGAAAAGCGGGTCACCTACCGTCTGATCACGGCTGAACAGGACGCAGTGGTGAGAGAAGCCGAGGCCATCGTGCTGGAAGCGTGGCAGGAGTTGGGTTGCCGTGACGCCGGCCGCGTGGATGTTCGTTGCGACGCCCATGGCCGCCCGCAATTCATGGAGGTCAACCCGTTGGCGGGTATTCATCCCGAGCATTCGGATCTGCCCATTATTTGTAATTTTATCGGGATGCCTTATCAACAGCTCATCGAGTGCATCGTCCATTCGGCTGCCAAGCGCATCAGCACGCCGCCGCTTTCAAAAGCGTCCGCGGGTCGATGAAACTCCTCATCGCCCACAACACCGTGTCGGAAGACAGCCATCCGGATGACCGTGATGTCCTGATACAGGCCGGGGCGGTCCAGGGCGCCCTGGAACGTCTCGGGCACAGCGTCGGCCGGCTGCCTTGCGATCTTGACTTGAAAGAGAGCCGATGCAGGCTGATTTCCGACCGCCCGGACCTGGTCTTCAATCTGGTCGAATCCTTGGCGGGCACGGGCCGTCTGATCGCCTTTTTCCCTGCCTTGTTGGACGCGATGGGACAACCCTACACCGGGGCCGGGGCCGAGGCCATTTATTTGTCCTCCAACAAAGTGCTGGCCAAATCCAGTCTGCAAGCCGCCGGCCTGCCCACCCCTTTGTGGACCAGCCTTGAACACTTGAGGGCAGACCCCTCGGTTGCCCGGCAGGCGACACACTGGGTGATCAAATCGGTATGGGAGCATGCCTCCATCGGTATAGATGAAGACGCCATTTCAGTGCATCCCACTGCCGAAAATTTGGTCGCGGGTCTACACCGCCGCGCACCCCTTCTGGGGGGCAGTTGCTTTGCCGAGGCGTTCATCGACGGCCGTGAATTCAATCTTGCCCTGCTGGATGGTCCGGATGGCGTTCAGGTGTTGCCACCGGCGGAAATTCTTTTCGAAGGCTACGGGCCCGACCAGGTCCGTATTGTGGATTACAGCGCCAAATGGGACGAAACATCCTACGCATATCATCACACTCCGAGAAACTATGATTTTTCACGTGAAGACCAGGCCCTGGTGCAGCGGCTGATCCGGTTGTCCATCGATTGCTGGAAGCTGCTCGGGTTGCGCGGTTATGCCCGCGTCGACTTTCGCGTGGATCGGCAACTCCGGCCCTGGATACTGGAAGTCAACGCCAATCCCTGCTTGTCGCCGGATGCCGGGTTTGCCGCCGCGCTGGACCGTGCCGGCGTTTCCTTCGACAAAGCCGTTGAAAGAATTGTTTCCAGCACAATGAAATCATAGACGGTTTCACATCACAGGGCCGCACCACATTCCGATGAGGCCGAAAAACTCACGAAAAGAATAGCCAATGCTGAAAATCCGCCGCATATACGATGACATCCTTCCGGTCAATCGTGATATCCTAAAACAGGTGCATCAGATTTTGCGCACCCGCTTCCAGGATGTCCCCGAAGATGAAATCGCCCTGATCGGTGAAAAACTGCGCAACCCATTCAAGCAGCGCTTCCGCGCCATTCTCCTGGTGGCGGAAAATCTGCGGCGGCGGGTGCTCGGTTTTGCCATGCTGTTGCACGAGCCCGAGATTGGGTTCTGCTTCTTGGACTGGATTGCATTGGCCAGAGGCATTACCGGCGGCGGACTGGGCAGCGCCCTTTACGACAGAGTGCGCGTGGAGGCCTCGGACCTGAAGGCCAAAGGCCTCTTCTTTGAATGCCTGCCCGACGAACCCCAGGCATGCCCCGAATCGGCCCTGATCCGGGAAAACCGCGCGCGTCTGCGTTTTTATGAACGCTACGGCGCCCGGCCGATCATCCATACCCGCTATGAAATGCCGGTCAAAGCGGGTGATACCTGTATGCCCCATCTGGTGTATGACGGCCTGGACTGCACGGAGCCACTGAAACCTCGGTTCGCCGGCAAGGTGGTGCGCGCCATCCTCGAGCGAAAATATGCCGGCTACTGTCCACCACAATATGTGGACAAGGT
>JABDRH010000085.1 GCA_013041835.1 Desulfatitalea sp.
GCGGCCTGTTTTTATCGTGATCGCCAATAGCGTGGCTTCCGGAAATTGTTCCCGCATATGCCACACCGTGATCGCTTCCCGGCCGCTGTGATTTGAAACCGCCATTTTCTTGCGCTCCATTGGATGGCGAGCCAGCGGCAGGTCGATGGTGCCGCTTGGCTCCGGCGGAACACCGGAGACGAGCGCCAGGTACTGCTTGTGAATAAGGCGTTCCTTGAACTGGCGGGATAAGTCTTGGTGTGCTGTGTTGTTTTTGGCCACGATCAGCAGGCCGGAGGTGTTTTTGTCCAGCCGGTGCACGATTCCCGGTCGTTTCTCGCCGCCGATACCCTCCAGATTCGGGCAGTGGTGGAGCAGGGCGTTGACCAAGGTGCCCGATGGATGCCCGGCGGCTGGGTGCACCACCAAGCCTGCCGGTTTGTTGATTACGATCAGCGCGTGGTCTTCGAAAAGCACTTGCAGGGGTATCGCTTCAGGCATCAGGTCCGTAGGTACAGGTGGAGGAATCCGGCCCATTACGCTTTCGCCGGTTCTGACGCGATATCCGGGCTTGCGTGCCTCATCGTCGATCGCAAATGCGCCACGGCGAATCAACAGCGCTGCTTGGGATCGTGACAATTCATCAAGGTGTTGGGACAGAAAAGTGTCGAAACGGGCGCCGCTTTCATCGGGTGTCACAATGAAACACATGTCGCCCCGGGCGATAGGCATGGCAGGCTTAAAGGAGGCTACTCCTCGTCTTCCACGGCGAACAGGGCTTCGATTTCTGTGACCATGTGCGCCTCTTCGATGTTCCTTGCCATGGACAGTTCCTTGATCAACAGCGTGTGCGCGGTATCGTAAAGCTTGCGTTCGCCGAAAGAAAGATCCTTCGTCAGTTTTAGCAGGGAAAGATCTCGGAAAACCTCGGCCACTTCGTACAAGGAGCCGGTTTTAATTTTATCCATGTACTCTCTGTAGCGTCGGTTCCACGTCTGGTTGTCCATGGCCAGATCCTTGTCGGCTTTCATGACCGCCATGATCTTGGGAATCTCCTTTTCCCCGATAACGTCCCGCAGGCCCACTGACTCCACATTGGAAGTGGGGATCATGATGACCATGTTGTTTTCCAGGATCTTCATGATATAGAAATCGTGCTTTTCCCCATTCACCACGCGTGATTCGATGGCTTCGATGCGTCCGACGCCGTGGGCCGGGTATACCGCCAGATCGCCGACTTTAAACTGTCGTACCTTTATCCTCGGTGCGGATGAATTCTCTTCCTGGGTAGGCTTTGTCATATATGCTTCGCTGTAACACGGTTGAGGCGCTTGTAAACTAAAAACCGAATATAACATCACACCCGCTATGTTGCAACCAAAAAGGATCGGCCCAGAAGGGCCGATCCTTGCTGTACTTAAGTTTATGGTTCAGATACTACATGGCTTACATGAGAAACGGCACCATGAGCAGAGCCACCACGTTGAGGATTTTGATCATGGGGTTGATGGCCGGGCCGGCGGTATCTTTGTACGGATCGCCGACAGTGTCGCCGGTAACGGCTGCTTTATGGGCATCGCTGCCCTTGCCGCCCAGGTGACCGTCTTCAATATACTTTTTGGCGTTATCCCAGGCCGCGCCGCCGGTGGTCATGGAGATGGCCACAAACAGGCCGGTGACGATGGAGCCGATAAGCAGACCGCCCAATGCCTCTTTGCCCAGTAAAAATCCGATAATCAGCGGAGCAACGACCGGTAGCAGGGCAGGCACCAGCATTTCGCCTAGGGCGAATTTGGTCACGATATCGACACACTTGGCATAGTCCGGCTTTCCGGTGCCTTCCATGATGCCGGGAATCTCACGGAACTGACGGCGCACTTCTTCGACGACGGCACTGCCGGCGCGACCCACGGCACTCATGGCGATGGAGGCAAACAGATAAGGCAGCAGGCCGCCGATGAACAGACCAATGATGACGTTGGGATCCACCAAGTCGAACTTGATGGCTGACTTGCCACCTTCGTGCAAGGAGAACTCGAACAGGAAGCAGGCAAAGAGCACCAGCGCAGCCAGGCCGGCTGAGCCGATGGCATAGCCTTTGGTAACGGCCTTGGTGGTGTTGCCCACAGCGTCCAGGGGATCGGTGACCGCACGGACGCTCTCGTCCATCTCGGCCATTTCGGCAATACCGCCGGCA
>JABDRH010000102.1 GCA_013041835.1 Desulfatitalea sp.
CTTTAAAGCCAGGTAATCCTGTTCAGGGTCGCCATGGGCGTGATAGGTGCTCAAGATATCAACACCGGGGGCTGAAATACCGATCCAATTGCCGTAAGACGAAAACCCGGCTTTGCAGTCCGAAGCATCGGTAGCGGCAACCGATACAATGGCAAGATCCGTGCGACTGCAAATATAGTCTGCATCTTTATTGTTGGCGTTTCCCGCCGCTTTAAAAAGAATTCCTCCACCGGAAAGAAAGTAATCGATGGCTTCCGAAAGATTGCCCGTACCGTCACCGCCCCAACTTGCATTCGCTAATTTGGCGCCGTTATTCGCCGCATATACCAATGCTTCCGCCACAAAATCCATTCGAACGAATCCTTGCTCCTTGCCAGAATACGCAGCGGACCAACCGACCCGAAGCGGCATGACCTTGACCCCGGTGCCTTCCGGTTGGTGTTCGCCGATCGACCACCCGCCCGCTACGGAAGAGATGCCGTACCCGTTGTTTGTAAGAGCGCTAATGGTGCCAGCCACGTGAGTGCCGTGACCATGGAAATCCCTGGGGTCATTGTCCGGTTGGTCACAGTCTTCGCCTGGCCAACACGGGGCAAAGGAGGATACTTGGTCAACAAAATCGTAGCCGATCCAGTCATCCACATAACCGTTTGCGTCGTCATCGAAGTTGTGAACCCCATTTTTCTCAGACCAGTTGATCCACATGTTTCCGTTTGCATCCTCAGGGTAGTCAACAGACGCATTGCTTCCACCCAAATCCTGGTGATAATAACGAACCCCTGTATCCAAAACCGCTACAACCAGGGATTCATTTCCTGTTTCAAAGTCCCATGCTTCAGGCGAATCAATATCCAGATCGTTTTTTTGGTCAAGGTGCCACTGCTTTGAAAACCATGCGTCATTTGGTGTCGCACAAATCGTATAAATACCGATGGGTTGAACATCTGCAACCCCGGCAATTTTTCGGTAGGCGTTAATAACAGATTTGACGTCGATTTTCTTGGCAAACCGGATCTTATGCCAGCCTGCCAGATTCATTTCCTTGCCACGATACCGCTTTGCTTTTGATTTGGCAAATCGTGGTGATACGCAAACGGCCTCATGGCGGATTCCAAGCCGATCAAAAGCAGATATGCCCAACCGGCCTTTTTTCGCCTTTTTGCTATCCATTGCATCCATCACGGAAGCATCGAATTTGATGACGATTTCATCCGGGACATAGCCCACCCACCCGTTGAGGCAGGGTCGATTTACATGTATCGGCTCGGCATCAGCGCTACAAGGCGTGTAACTCATCACAATGAAAAGAAGTACAAATAGCATCATACTGCTTTAACACTGTCTTTTTCTGCCGATCGTCATTTCTATCTCACCCAGAATATAGGTCAGCCGTCACATAAGCACAAAGAGATAGAAAAGACCCGGCAGAGCGGATTTGACGATGGGCCTCTCTGCCGGGACATTCGGGGGCGGAATCATGATGTTGATCTTTTCCTGAAGTTGTTATAAGCGCTTCTACGGCGCAACACGGTTTTACGCGCTAAATCCTTTTCCTTCTTCTAAGTCCTAAAATACCGATTACCCCTGAAGCGAGAAGCCACAGTGCGCCTGGGATGGGAACAGCGGAAATTTTCAAATCTGAAAAATTCAGCAATTCCGCTCCCGCCCCTCCTATATTATCAAATTTCAAAATTTCGTCCATGAGCGGGTCCCAGGTTGGAATTGTCAGGGTGATTCCGTCGACCAATAAACCCTCCTGTAAAGGAGCGTCTCCCGGACCAAATTCAGAAGAAAACTCTCTATAGATGTTCGGTCCACCCGGGGTAACACCGCCAGCCAAATAAGTCCAACCCGATACGGCAGAACCATAGGTTTGGTTTTCAGCACTAAACAACCAACCATTCGGAGCCACCAGATCAAACTGCAGCTCAAAAATGCCGGGGGCATTCATTTCGATTTCTGAAACAAAAAGTGAGATATCATATGTCCCAGCGTTGCTTATCTTTACATTATCGATCACGGCACTATCAAAAGTGTTATCCCAAAGAATGGATATGTTTGCCGCGTTTGCCTGCGTCATGGTGCCAACCATTATTGCAGCGAAGCCAACCACCGAAACGATTGTTCTTTTCATTGCGAAATCCTCCTTTATATCTATTTGTTATTGAAAGACTTTATCCCTAATACAGGTTACATCTGATATATTCACATCTCCATCAGCGTTACAGTCGGCATAGCATGTCTTTGGTATTTCATTGAATACCATTTTCCTGATCTCGCTGACGTCAGAGATATCAATACTCCCATCCGCATTGGCGTCACCCCGCTCTACCACTGTCAGCGAACCAAAACCAACTGCAACATCATCCAAAACAGTTGCCGGGTTTGCCGTATCCACGAAGTTTTTATAACTGCCGCCGACGCCCCGTTTGCCATAGTCAAGCCCCAGGCCAAAATCGGTGCTCGAGCCCGTGCGATTAAATATCACCTTTCCGAGCAGCACCCGTTCTCCGGAAACACCGGCGGATAGGTCGGCTGTGTCAATTTTTCCCAATATGATTACGACCTGCCCAGGTGTACTGATTTGTGGATCCATATAGGCCTGTGTTCCCAGGAACCAGTCCGCCTCATTTTTTTCCGCACTGGCGATGGAAAGTTCCGCGCTGCTATAGGTAAGTTTGACACCCGCGCTCCTTAGCTCGGTTGAGCCGGAGATATCTGCGTAGATATATACCACTAGATTGGTATCCGTATACGCGCCTTCCGCATATACGCCAACATCGGCGTGCGCTGCCGAACACAGGCAAATCAAGCTTAGCAAAAAGTAAAAACCAGCGGAACAAATCTGCTGAACCTCTCTAAACATTTTTATTCCCTCCAATGATATGTTCATATTCAATCGATGCCATGCACGATTTTTTGATCATGGCTGTGATAGGCAAACAGGATCCACCGGCGGGGGGGTCAAT
>JABDRH010000104.1 GCA_013041835.1 Desulfatitalea sp.
ATATACCACCGCTGGCAAAACCTGACCTCCGACCAAAAGGCCGAATTGCGAAAAAAAGTAAAAGCCTTCCGGGATCTGCCCAAAGCGGAACGTCAGCGTTTGAAGGAAAATTATGTTCGTTTTTCGCAACTTACCCCGACCCAGCGTCAGGCCATCAAGGAAAAATTTCAACGCTGGCGACAACTGCCCCTGGACAAGCGCCAGCAGATCCGCCGGCTTTATCACGATTTTGATAAACTAACACCCGAACAACGGCAGCAACTCATTAAACGCTATCAACGGTGGCAAAATCTGACGCCCCGGCAAAAACAGCGCATTCGCAACAAGAATCGGCAGCAGCAGCAGCGGCAACGGAAACGAAGGTAGATTCGCTCTAAAAAGGTTGATGTCTAAATACCCTGCACCCTAGAACCCATCGGCCATGACACCGATAAAACAGCCACCGCCGCCACCGTCACCGTTGGCGCCAAGCGATGCGACAGCAGATCGTGACAGGGTAGTAAAGGTGTAACCGTTGCCGATAGTGGTTCCAGCCGGATTGGTGGCAACCAGCCGGTAGTGGTAGGTAGTGCTTTCAGCCAGATCCTTAAGCGCGGTATCCACCGGGATACCGTCCCACTGCGTACCGATGCGCGCGATCGCCGTCACCTCACCGTAGCGCTCATCCAACCCGTACTCGAAATAATATTCCGTTTCGCCGCCGTTGGGATTGATGGTGCCGGTCAACGTGCCGGTCTGGTCGGTCACCGAACGGGTTGCCGTGTGTTCAACCACCGGCGGAGCGGGCAGCGTGGTAAAACTGAGCGCTTCACCGTATGCGGTGCCCACTTCATTCACGGCATATGCCCTGACCTGGTAGACCGTACCGGCCAACAAACCGGTCATCACGTTGGTGAAACTGCCGGAGCCGTTGCCATCCTGGGTGCACTGCTCATTGCCGGTGGTGTCCACGGACCGCCGCCAGCAGAGCCCACGGCCGATGACCGCGGCGCCGCCGTCGTCGGCGATGCTGCCGCCTCCGAGAGCGGTGTTGGAGGTGATTTGCGATACCTCGGTGGTGGTGACCACGGACAGCGATGCAATGGCATCAGCCGCTTGACCCAAATTGATACGCGCGGTGGCGATACCGGACTTTGCATCGGTGATCAGGTTGCCGTGGTCGGTGAGATAGGCTTCAAGCGCATCTGGCGTGAGATAGGCGCCAGTTCTGACTTTGGCTGCATGCTGCAGACAAGCGGCGGCGCCTGCTGCGTAGGGCGCGGCGGCGGAAGTTCCGCCAAAGCCACCGCTATAACTGGTGTAGCCACCGCCCATGGCCGTTGTGTAGGCAGCGTTGGCCGGGGCCAGCAGGCCGAGAAAGGAAGCCGAGTTGGAATAACTTGCCACGGCGTCCGGGGCCGTTGTGTCCCGGGTGTAATAGCCGGTGGAACAAAGGTTGGTGGCCGTTTTGGACGCGCAGGAATCGGCGGACACACAAGGTAAAAAATCTCCCACGGCATCATCATACACCGCACCGACGCTAATCACGTCGCTCAGGCAACCCGGCCAGGCCAGGGCATCGCAGTAGCCTTCGTTGCCGGCCGAGACGAAAATGGTGATGCCCACTGCCTTGGCATTGGCCGCCGCGGCGGTCATGGCGCTCACGGCGCCATCGCAAGCGGCCTGGTCACTGAAACTGCCCCCACCGAAGCTGGTGCTGATGATCATGATGGGATTGTCAGGGTCATCATGTTGGTGGGTGATGCACCACTCCCAAGCCTCCACCATATCCGATACATAGGCCGAGGCACCGCTGGGAGATGAGGTGATTTTCAACGCATACAGCTTGGCGTCATATGCCACCCCGCCGATATAGTCCCCATGGCTGCCCAGACTGCCGGCCGCGATGCCGGCACAGGCGGTCCCGTGCCCCTGACGGTCCAACGGGTCGGCATCATTTTCACCCGCATCATACCCGCCGATCACCTTGGCGTTGGGAAATCCGCCGCCACCCAACATGGGATGAGTATAGTCGATACCGGTGTCGCAGATGGCGATGGCCATTCCGGCGCCGTTGAAAGTATCGGAAATCACGGATGCATTCATCAGCGGAATCCCTTGGGCCAGATGGGGTTCAAGCAGCTTGTCGGTTTCGATGGAGAGCACATCGGGGTGATTGGCCAGGGACTGGAGCTCTTCGGCGGTAAATTCGGCGGAAAAACCAAAGATATAATTAAACCGGTTGGTCACGCGGGCGGCGGTTACTTCGGTTGCGGCGATAACCTGTTGTTGCATGGCGCCTACGTCTTTGCGAAGTTGCCGCCGGACCGATGCCGCGCGCAATTGGCGCGCCGGCCGACCAAGCATCGTCGCTCGCAGCTTGCCGTTTTTTTGTGTGGTCCCGTAGCGGGCCTGCGGATCCCTCAAATGCACGATGACACGAACCGTGGCCCCGTCATCGGCCAGATTATTCAGCACGGTCGACGAAACATTGAGTTTGCCGTTCGTTTGAAGGGTCCGCAATCGTCTGGCGGCATCGCCCTGGGCAAGGCTGAAATCCGGAATTACGATTCCCATGGACAGGATTAGGCTTGCAATCAGGATGGGTCGAATCATTTCTCACTCCTAAAACGGCCGAATCACATGAGGCCTGTTGGGTTCGCTTGGGTCGGGCAACCGCTTAATTTCGAGCACCATTTCCGCCCGGCCATCCACCAGGCATATGGCGAAAGTCGTGCCATATCCGACAATCCCATATAACCGATTGTATTTATATTGAATTTTTATCTTCATGGGCGTGACCCAGCCCGGTGGACCCCATCATATGGAGAGACCGGGACGGGATGGGGGCTATCATAATGATAGGCCGGGGCAGGCCAAGATGATGGGGTACGGACTAGACGTTGTCGAAACCGTCACCATACAGCGAACGCCGGCAAAAGCGTAACGGCAACCTTGCTCGCCGGGGAGGCGGCGTGGATGATGCTGCAAACCGTTCGGATGAATGAACACCGGGGGGACGCGACCATCCCTGTACTGGACGGTCAAGCGCGTCCCTTGGACCGGGTCAGCTACACGGCCGGAAAGGTCGGTGGGGAGGCAAAGTGGGTCATGTTCCGGTTCTCGTTCCCACGGCTCTCCGTGGGAACGAGATCGCACACGCTATGGCTGTTTATTCACCGGCTTTCCTGGCCGCAATGGCGGCATGGGCGGCGGCCAGTCGTGCGATGGGCACGCGGAAAGGCGAACAGGAGACATAGTCGAGCCCCAGCTCATGGCATAATGCAATGGATTGGGGGTCGCCGCCGTGCTCGCCGCAGATACCGCACTCCATGCCTTGGCGTGTCTGGCGGCCTTTGGCGACGGCGATGCGCATCAGTTCGCCGACGCCGTCACGGTCCAGG
>JABDRH010000088.1 GCA_013041835.1 Desulfatitalea sp.
CGGTGTTCTCGCCGCATGCCGGGCAGGGGTGTGCTGTTTGCACGAGCTGATAGCCCGCCGCGCCCTGGCGGGGAGAAATCGCAATGAGGTTTTGCCCCGAAACGATGACCCGGTCGGCATGGTCAAACTCGTTGACCGTGTCGATCATTTCCAGGCTGGTCAGATTGAAGTAGTGCACCAGGCCGTTTGAATCAACGATGAAGGCAATGGCCTCGGTCTCGTCAAAAAAAAGGTCTTCAATACAGACGTCCGAGCAAGTAAGGCTGGCAACGAACGTCATCTCCGGCGCCGAGAACACATCCCCGCCGCGCGTGATCAGATAATTTCCGTCCGGCGTGGCCCAGATGTTTCCAGCCATGCGGTGATCGCCTTTGTACGGCGAATCGATGCCTGCCACGATACCGGCGCCGCTGATGTCGAAGCGTTGAATATCCGATGGTACTAAACCTGTATCCGCTGCAAACACCCAGTTTTCCGATGGGTGCAAGGTGAGCCGGGACCTTTGGTAAATGTCCGCGCGGCCCAACGCGTCACCGGTTTGGGCATCATAGGCGTAGATATCGGTCCACTGGCCGGAACCGGAGGAAACAATGAGCTTGCCGCCGCGGGTCACGACCAGGTCATACGGGTCCGTGGCGATCTGAAACGTGTCCACATACACTTGCCGTTCCAGGTCGATGACCGCGATATAGCCGCTTTGGTCCTCTTCCCACCAATAAGAACTATGGTCCTGTACCAGCAGGGCAACATACAACCTGGCCCCATCGGGTGACATGGCCATATGTTCAGGCATGTGGTCGAAAGAGATCGACTGAATCAACGTACCCGTTTGCGCCTCTATGATGCTAAAGGAAAAGCTTTCCTTGTGGGTCAAGTATAATAGCGCTCTATCGCCATCATAGAGGGAATCCGTAATGGGGGGAATGCCGACGTCAAGATTGGGGACGCGTTGGGTAGGGGTATCCGTTTCATCCAAGGCCCCCTCATTGTCATCATAAGCACCGGTGTCGTCGCCGGTCCCATCGCCGTTGAGATCCGCTGTTGTGCCGGCGTCAAGGGAAAGCGCATCGAATTCATCGGCAACCCTATCGTCACCATCGTCGATATCGGTTGCGTCAACACTTCGGTTCTTGTCGAAATCGGGTCCTGAGTTTTCCTCGCTGCCGGAGCCACCACAGGCCATCAGAACCAAACAAAGAAAAAGCAAAAGGAGCCTAAGTTTCATGGTAACCATCTCCTCACAGCAATAGTACTTGCTGCCCGCTCGGTGAACCAACACACATTCGTATCAATGCGCGCTGGTTTACCAGGTAACAGATAGCGATGTCATTTTTAGCAAAAACACCAGATCGGGGGGTTGCCTAACTTCTAATGGTTATTGCTTATTGAAATATTGATGATATGTCAACAGTTTGAGAGAAAAAAAGTGATGTAATGCGTTAAACTTTTGATCGATGGTGACACGACACGAAACGACAACCCATTGGATCGGGCCGGGGCTCTGCTGAACCAATGGATGCCGCGGCATTGCAAATGGATGGGGTCTTAACTCAAATTATACATGTAATAAGAATGGGTTATGTTCGGCTCGATCCTCAAGCAAATCCGTTGAGTCGTGAACGAATACGGCCAATTAAAATGCCGGTAACCATCTATTTCCGTTCAGCCATTTTTTTTTATGCAACATTGGGGGGTTATTTCTTGAAAAAGCAGGTGGCATGGTTTTAAACTTCGAATAACAGTGTATCAGCATGATTCCTGCAAGGATTTGTTATGAAATCGTTCAGGATAAAGCGACGGCCTCTTTCCGGTTTCCTGTTGACGTTCTTGACATTTCTCGTTCTTTCTCACCCGGGTCGATGCGAACCTCGCTCTCACATTTTGATATTGCACTCGTATCACAAGGCCGAATGGACCGACGCCTTAATGCAGGGCTATTTTTCTGTTTTCAATGAGATGTCCGATACCGACTTCAGTGTCGAGTATATGGACACCAAGCATTTGAATACAGCAGCGTATCTGCGGTCTTTGGTCGACATTTACAAGCTCAAGTATCAAGCCGTTCGTTTTGACGCCATCCTCACCTCCGACGATAATGCCTTTCGTTTCGCCCTGAAGCAGCACCAAAACCTGTTTCACAATGCGCCGATCGTGTTTTGCGGCGTCAACCGGTTCCAGGCATCCATGCTGGGCGGCTTCGGTAATGTGACCGGGGTATTGGAAAAAGGGGATTTTAGCGAGACCCTCGCGGTAGCCAGGAAAATGCGGCCGGAGGCCACATCGATTTACGTGGTTTGCGATAACACAACCACCGGTCAGATCAACAAGGCCAATTTTCAGGCCGTGATGAAGGCGCATTACCCGGATGTGCACCTTGCCTATTCAGAAGACCAGACGCTGGACGGGCTCGGTGTCACGCTTGAATCACTCGCTCCAGATACCGTTGCCTTTTTCATTGCATTTTGGCAGGACGCCCATGGCGAGCCGGTTTCCCCGGACCAGTTGGAAATACTCTTCAAAAACAGTGCCGTGCCCGTTTTTGGCCGATCGGAATGGATGATGGGCAAAGGCATGGCCGGCGGCAAGTGCGTCAGTGGGTTTCACCAGGGCGCTGCAGCGGCGGCCATGGTCAAGCAGGTTTTGGAAGGCGTTGATCCATCCGCAATCCCTATCAAAGACAGCCCCAACAAGTTCATGTTCGATTATCTGGAACTAAAAAAACATGCCATTGCCTTGGCTGAAGTGCCCGACCACAGCATTGTGTTTAACAAGCCGAAAGCCTTTTACGAGATCGACAAGAAACTGACTGCCATCGCTGGAATAGCCGTTGTGTTTTTGGTGCTGGCGTCAATATCATTGGCGGTCAATGTGCTGCAACGCAAACGTATGCTACGCGTCGTTCGGGAGAGTGAGGCGCATTTAAAAAAAATCCTATATTCTCTTCAAATCGGGGTGGTTCTCATCGATGCCCGAAACGACACCATCGTCGAGGTGAATCCCGTTGCCGCGGATCTTGTGGGACTACCCAAAGAAAAGATCATCGGCTTTCCATGCCGCGATTTCATTTGCCCCCATCCGGAACAAGACTGTTTGATCACGCAAAAGGGCCAGTCTGTAAGCCAATCCGAAGGCGTTTTGGTCAATGCCCATCAAAAATCCGTTTCCGTCCTCAGAAACCTTATCTGTATTGAACTCGGCAATCGCCGTTTTTTTTTAGAAACCATCATGGATATTACCAATCTCAAACAGGCTCAGAGAGAAAAGAAACAACTTGAAGCCAAGATGGCGCAAACCCAAAGGATAGAAGCCATCGGCACGTTGGCCGGAGGCATTGCGCATGATTTTAACAACATTCTTTATGCCATCATGGGCAATACAGAACTGGCACTGATGTTTTTGGAGAAACAGGAAGGCTCGAAGGTCAAGGAAAATTTGCAGCGGGTGCTGCAAGCTTCTCATCGGGCAAAAGAAGTGATCGCCCAGATCCTTGCGTTTAGCCGTCGGACGGAACAGGCGGATCAACCGGTGAAAATCGGTCCGGTGATCAAGGAGGGCCTGAAACTCATCCGCGCGAGCATTCCCACAAGCATCACCATACACCAGGACATTGCCGAAGAGACCGGAGCAGTCAAGATCAATCCGTCTCAAATTCACCAGATTGTTTTGAATCTATGCACCAATGCAACCCATGCCATGGCGCCGGACGGCGGCGTCTTGGCGTTAAGCCTGCGAGAAATGACGTTAAAAGCGCAAGATGGCATCAACGTTAAAGACCTGTCCCCGGGCGCCTACATAAAGCTTTCGGTGAAGGATTCCGGGTCCGGCATTGCGCCCGAGGTTTTGGAGCATATTTTTGAACCCTACTTCACCACAAAAAAAAATGAGGTCGGTACCGGACTGGGTCTCTCCGTGGTGCTCGGGATTGTGAAGAATCATGATGGAGACATTGACGTTTCCAGTAAAATCGGCCAAGGTTCCGAATTCCATGTCTATCTACCGGTCGTCGATGCGGCAGCACTGCAGAAGCACCCAAAAGAGGCTGTCCTTGCCACGGGAAACGCGCATGTGCTTTTTGTCGATGACGAAGAGATGATTGTGCAGCTTGGCCGTCAGATGTTAGAGCACATGGGATATACCGTACGCGGATGCATGGACCCTGTTGAGGCATTGGAAAGTTTAAGGGAAAATCCGGAGCAGTTTGATCTCGTCATCACGGACCAGACCATGCCAAACATGACGGGAGAACAGCTTGCCAGGGAAATCCTGGGTATTCGCGGCGACATCCCCATAATCCTTTGCACCGGGTACAGCCAATTCGTCGACCAGGAGACGTCGGCGAAAATGGGTATCCATGCATTTGTTATGAAACCCATTGTGATGAAAGAACTTGCCCAGACCATCCAGGAGGTTTTGGGGCGTCATCAAAAAGAGATTGAAGTGTAAGACAGGCCATCATCGTTTGATGGATTGCCTGTCGGTCAACCGATTGCCCGGGACGCCTCTTGATTCTCATCTGTCAAACGTTTATAGTCGCTGCGTTCGGCGGTCCGGAAACGCCGTATCGCCGATGCCACACGCTGCTCGCTGGCATCCGTCTCACCGCAAAGGAGGGCTTTGCCCATGATTGTCGCCGATGAACACGCATTGACGGCCAAAATCATCGATCATCCCGAGGCCAAAGACGCCGCCATGAAGGTGCTGGTGGGAGCCGAACAGGGGTGGCAGGATTACGTGATGCGCGTGATCGAACTCGATCCGGGCGGCCACTCGCCGGCCCATGTCCACCCCTGGCCGCACATCAATTACATGCTTGAGGGGCAAGGCACCTTGCTATTGGGTGAGGCGTCGCATGCAGTACAGGCCGGCGCTTATGCCTTTGTGCCGAGCGGGACGTTTCACCAGTTTAAAAATACAGGCGAAGGCAAGTTCCGGTTCATTTGTATCGTGCCCAAGGCAGGGCATAAATAGATAGCGCCGGCC
>JABDRH010000129.1 GCA_013041835.1 Desulfatitalea sp.
TCCTGGGTGCGGATCATCTGGGGCCGTATGCCTGGCAAGGCCAGCCCGCCGCCCAGGCCATGAAAAACGTTGAAACCCTGGCGCGCCTGTGTGTTGAGGCCGGCTTTCGAAAGATCCATCTGGACACCGGCGTGGCTTGTGCGGATGATCCCGGACCGCCTCTGCCCTTGGAGACGGCGGCGCTTCGGGCCGCTCGATTGTGCCGGGCGGCCGAGGCGGCGGTGGTCCGGCCGGACCATCCGCCCATGTATGTCATCGGCAACGATGTCCCGCCACCGGGGGGCGGTCTCACGCCCGATGCCCAAGTGCACGTGACATCGCCGGACCAGCTTGATGCCACTCTCCAGGCGTACCGGCGCGCGTTCGAACGGGCCGGCGTGCGCCATGCCTGGGAGCGGGTCATGGCGGTGGTGGTCCAGCCGGGCGTGGAGTTTGGTGATCAGCGTGTGGCCGTCTATGACCCGGAACAGGCGGTGTGCCTGTCTGCCGCGCATGCCTGCTTGCCTGGCGCAATGACCTTTGAAATTCATGCCGCCGACTATCAACCGCCTGAAGCCATGGATCGTATGGTGGCCGACCACTTTGTCTTGTTAAAGGTGGGGCCCTGCCTGACTTTTGCATTCCGCCGGGCATTGTATGGCCTGGAAAGCATCGAACGGCAACTTCCGGGTATCGCCCACCGCTCCAACCTGACTCAGGTCATGGAAGATCTCATGACCGCCGATCCGCAGCATTGGCAAGGCCGCTATGCCGGCGATGAAGCGGCCGCGCGGTACCTGCGGCATCATAGTCTTCGGGATCGCATCCGTTATTATTGGTCCCGGCCGGCGGCCCGCCAAGCCGTGGACCGGCTGATGGACAACCTGAAGCAGTCCCTGCCGGACGAACTGATCGAGCGCCATCTGCCCGAACATCATGCGGATATTCAACGGCTGGGGCTGAACGCCGATCCCGGCGCCATTGTACACTTATACATCAGCGAGGCGTTGGCGCCATACGTTGCGGCATGTGGCAGATCGTTGCTGTAACGATTTTTAAAGATTTTAGCCGTCGCCGGGGCGGCACAAAGAAACGCAATCATTTCCCCAGCCAGTCGCCAATCTGGAAGTAAACGCCTGCTTGATCATCGGCATAGGTGACATCGATGCCGACGTTGAGATGGTGATCGCCGCCAATGTTGTATCGTACGCCTGCACCGCCCGCCCAATGGGTCGGCGAGGAATCGATGTCGTTCAGGCTATCGGCGACACGGCCGCCGCCGCTAAAGGCCGTGATGATCCATTTGTTAAACATCTGCCACCTGATTTCGGCCTGGGCCGTAACGGATTTTTTGTCTATGTAGCGTCCGAAGGGAAAACCGCGCAGGTTGATCTGGGCCAAATCCCAAAATGGGGGCTCGCCATCGAGGAACTGCCCGTCCAGGCGATACACAAAAACGACCTGATCCGTCATATGATGATACTGGGTAAACTTGATGCCCCCTTTGTTATAGTGATAGTCGCCAAAGAAGTGGCCCCCGTAGTTGGCAACGGTGACCTCCAGCCACGAGCCTGCAGCCGGCCAGATGTTGCTGTCCCGGCTGTCGTATACACCCACCAGTCCGAATCCGGCGCTGCCCGTGTAAAAGCTGAACTCCGGCAAGTCGATCGTCAAGTCGGAAGCGTCGAGAAAGTTTTCGATCCCGATATACCGGTAATCCAGTCCGATGTAGAGATTGTCGACGGGAAGTTCGAACAGCAGCCTGGGTGTCACCAGTGTGGACTTGGCGTTAAATGCCAGCGGATTGTCCTGCAGGGGGGAGTCATTGCCCATGCCGTAGTATTTCAGATGTAGTTCCCCATATCCCCCGGCCAGCCGGAGCCGCATGAAATCATTAAAATAATAGCCGTCATGAAAGACGCCCACCAGATAACTTTCATTGCTGGTAGCCATGACACCCACACCGGAGGTGCTGGTGGGACTGCCTGCTGCGGCAGTTTTCGTTGGATGCAAGTAAATGCCGGCCAGCGTCAGGCCGACACCGAGCGTAGGATTGGAGACCGGTATGGGCACCACCAAGAATTTGCCCTCCCGGGCCATCCCTTTTGCTGCTATGGCGTCCTTGCCGATTTTCTGGACGCGGTCTTCGACTTCGGCGGCCTGACCATTCATATCGAGCCCTATATGGAAAAAAACGAACATAACAAAGATGACCGCTATCGATCTAAGAGAGGCCGTTCTGGTCAGTCTTTTTGTTGACGATATACGCCAGCGTTTGCTTGCAGCGTGTGTTGATCTTGGCATCGCTTTCCTCCCGACATGACTATCGCAAATTGCTGGGTCGCTCAAATCTTTCTGCATGGCAATCCATTTGTACGTGTTCTGCTATTTGTATAAACGGTGCACAAAAATACGCCAACCGCACAATACACTATTTCATAGCTGTTGTATCCATAATTGTTATCACATCATCCAGGTTGACCTTCGCAGGTTTTTAGCGTAGGGGAACTCTTTGAAACTTTGACTGTATTTGGCCATAGTGCTTCAATTTTGCGTTTTTTGTGCGCCTTACCGGAGAAGAAAATTGCGATGCCGAACGGGTTCTTGATTGCTTTGATTGAGGCCACATGAAAGCTGAAGACAATTTTGTTCTGTCGCATACTCCACGGCATAGTAATGGCAAATGAGAGGGTGGGTCCAAGTAGATGTGCCCTAACGCGCGTATCATGGAATAATGCGGACAAGTTGGAAATTGGTGTCTTTTAAGCATGTTATCCTGCCGGCCGGTCTGTTCGTGATCGGTCTTTGTTGGGTTTTTCCGGCTGCCGGCCGTCCGCCAACCGCCGTTAAATTTAACATTACTCGGGCGGAAAATCTTAAGGAGAAAACTGAGACGTTGATCCTGCCTTATGCGTTCACTGCAGAAAGCCTTGGTTTTACAGCCGGTGTTGGTGCCGGCATCAAAGGTTTCGGCCAGGACCAATTGTTTGTGGCCGGTACTGCTTTTGGAAGCAGTGACGAGGCATACGGTGTGTTTTTGGGCGCCTGGGACTATCGTCTTGCTGCAGCGCGCCGTCTCTTTCTCAGCGCAATGGTGTTTGAGGGGCACTTTCCAAGGC
>JABDRH010000089.1 GCA_013041835.1 Desulfatitalea sp.
CCGCCACTGGATATCTGGTGGGCCGGCGGGACTTCAAAGCCTTCGAGGGCGCCGGCAGTCCGCGCGCTCATACCATGCGCCAGGTCATGCGCGCCGATCTGCTTCGGCATGGTCGATGCCACCTTCGATTCGAAATCCAGGCTCAGGGTTTTTTGCGCTACATGGTGCGCAATATCGTCGGCACTCTGGTCGATGTCGGCCGGGGTGATATCAGCGCAATGCAGATACCGGATATTCTGGACGCCCGGGAGCGCAGCCGCGCAGGTGCAACCGCGCCGGCCCAGGGGCTGTGTTTGCTCCGGGTTGAGTACCCTGCTGCTTCTCGCATATCCTATTAAAGATTAATGAAAGGCCAAAAAGATCCGATAATCAATCATGACGGCTGATCAATCGATTTAAGAGGCTATGCGATGCAAGAGACCACCTTCTTAGAAAACAACCAGACGATGATGGAAAACCTCAAGGCCATGTCGATCATGGAGCAGTTCGAGGACCAGGAGCTTACCAAGTTATTGGAGATGAGCAAGATTCGCAAGTACGGAGCCGGGGAGTGCATCGTCCAGCAGGGGCGTTCGGATACCTGGATTTACTTTTTAATGTACGGAAGCATCCGTATCACCAAAAACGGCAAGGAAATAACCGTGTTGTCCAACAAAGGCGAAGTGTTCGGCGAGATGGGTGCGCTGGACAGCTCCCGGCGTTCGGCGTCGGCCCACGCCGTCACCGATGCGGTATGCCTGGCCACGGATATTTTCTACCTGGAGAAGCTTAGCGGCCAAGACAAACTGGCTTTCGGTTACGTGTTTTACCGGCTCATGACGGAAATCCTCTCCCGCCGCCTGCGACAAACCACCGAGGCCTTGATCAATGCCAAAGGACGCATAAATCTGAAGTTTTGGTAGCGCTGTTGTTTAGGACATTCGTTCTGACTTCATTTCCAACACCTTTTGGTTATAAAAACTAATCACTTCGCGCCGGTTGAGCATGCCGAGCAGTTGGCCGGCATCCTCTTCATGGACTACCGGCAGGCTGTCGATGTTGCGCAAAGTGAACTTTTTGAGCACCGAGTTAAGATCCTCCGACGGTGTCACCGTAATGATATCCGAGGTGCCGATGTCTTTCATCACCACCAGGTGCTCGATTTCAGGCGAAAACAATACCCCGCGGACATCGTTGATGGAAAAGATGCTGACCAGGCGTCCCTCGTTGTTCACAATCGGGAAATAGTGCTGGGTGGTTTTGGAGAAGTAGTCTTTGAAATCGAGGAAAAGCATGTCCTGGGAGAAATGGCGTACTTTTTTAATCTGATCCATCAGGTCGCGTACCTGGAAAGACTGGAGAACATCGATAAAAAACTCGCCGGCATGTGCCGGTGAGTCGATCTTGGCCTTGACCTGACAGTGAAAAATGGTCCAGCGACGCGCCCCCATGTAGCACACCGAGCAGACCAACAGGCTGGGCAGCAGCAAATGATACGAATTTGTCATCTCGGAAACGAAAATAATGGTGGAAATGGGCGTATTGGACACGGCCGTAAAAAAGCCGGCCATGCCCACCACCACGAAGGCGCCAGGTTGTATGCCCACCGATGGCATCAGTATGGCGAAAATTCGGCCGACGGCACCGCCCAGGGCTCCGCCGATAACGACCGACGGACCGAATACCCCGCCACTGCCGCCGGAACCGATGGTAAAAGAGGTGGTCAGGATTTTTCCCACGGCCAGGGAGATCAAAAAGTAGGTGGTCAGTTCATTGTTCAGGGCCATCTGGGCGAATCCGTATCCAAAGGCGAGACATTGGGGCCAGAAGAATCCGATCATCCCGGTGATCAACCCGCCGATGGCCGGCTTGATGTGGTTGGGGATCTTTTTAAAACTGTGAAAAAGATCAATGGTGCCGTATAAGGCCTTGACGTAAAAGTAGCTGAATACTACCAGTATCAGGGCCAAGACAAGATAAGGCCCCAATTCCATGGGATTTTCAAATTTAAAGGCCGGCGACTCGAAGAGCGATCCCCAGCCGAACACTTGGCAAAAGAGACAGTATGCCACCACCGAAGAGATCCCCGCAGGGATAATCACCTCTGACTCGAACTCCGGATCGCGGTACAACACCTCGGAGGCGAATAGCGCACCGGCCAAGGGCGCCCGAAAAATGCTACCCACGCCGGCGCCGATACCGGCCGCCATCATAATACGGCGTTCACGGCGGGTTAATTTCAATCGAGTGGCCAGAAAAGATCCGAAACCCGCCCCGATCTGGGCAATGGGGCCCTCCCGGCCGCCCGATCCACCGCTGGTCAGGGTGATGGCCGAGGCGATGGTTTTGATGATGGGCACCCGGGCGCGTATGAAGCCGCCTTTGTTGTGGTATGCATCGATGGCGGCATCGGTGCCGTGCCCTTCCGCCTCGGGAGCGAACGTGTAGACCAGCCAGCCGCTGAGAAGGCCTCCCAGGGCTGGTAAAAAAAGCAGGATCCAGGGATTGAACGGCCGTGTGGATTTGGCGAGCAGGTGGTGTTCGCCGGCCGGCGATGGCGGCAGATAACCGGCCATCATGTCCATGAACAAATGCGTGCCAAACTGGCACAGGTAGTTAAAAACAATCGCGCCGCTTCCGGCGATCAGACCGATGGCGATGAAGTTGAGCGACCATTTACCGGCGCGGGCCAGGTCAAAAGAGAGTTGCAGCTTTTTCCCGCTGTTTTTGCCAGCCATGAATTGGTTCTAACCTGTTTGCAGATCTTTGATGCCCTGCAGCACGGTATCGAAAAGCTCCTGAATGAGTGCTTCATCCACGCACGAGAAAGCCACCCGCAGATCATGCTTGCCAGAGGCAATCAACCCGACCCCATAGCGATCCAGCAGATGCACCCGAAGCGGTTCGGCCTCGACGGTTTTGAGTTTAAGGCACATGAAGTACCCGGAGTTAAACGGGTAGGCTTGCCAGGCGTCCTTGTATTTGTCGTCGGCCAGCACAGCCTTTACTTTAAGCGCGCGTGCTTTCAGGATGTCGAATTTTTCCTGTTTTTCCGCCTCCAGGCGGGCGCTGTTCAGAGCCTTGAGCACCATGGTTTGCCCAAGGTGAGAGGCATTGGAAATGCTGCCCCGAACGCAGCCGGCGGTTTTACGTTCCAGAGCGTCGTACGCCGGCCCCGGATCGCCGGTTGTGTGCATGCCGTAGGTGATAAAACCGATACGCAGACCCCACACGAAGTACTCTTTGGTGGCGCCGTCGAGCTTTACCGCCAGCAGATTGGGGTGACGGCCGCACAATTTGGCAAACAGAGACTCTTGAAGGGCTTGTTCGTCATAAAAAAGTCCGAAATAGGCATCATCCATAACCGCCAGAACACGGCAGCCGTTTTCAGCAGCCTGGGTCAAGATATCAACCACCGCGTCCGCCTCGTCCCCTGTGAGCGTGTATCCCGTTGGATTTTGCGGAAAATTGAACAATACAACAATTTTTTGATGGGTCCGGACCCCATCGGCCACCGCGGTCGACAAGGCCTCAAGATTGTACCGGCCCTGATCATCGAATAACGTGTATTGGTTCAAGCGGGCGTCCTTGCGCACGTTGAAGATCATGTTGTAATTGCCCCACATCATGTCAGGCACAAGAATCACATCTCCGGGATCGATCCACACGTCGGCGAACACGCTGATGGCATGGGTGATACCGCATGTGACCACCGGCAGGCTGACAGCCTTTCCCTTTAAAGAGGGGTTTTTGGCATACAACTCCTGGCGCCAGCGCTCGCGCAGCGCTGGTATGCCGAAGGAGGGGGCATAGGTAAGCGCCTCGGCGGCACCGATACCGTGAAGCGACCCCATGATGGTGTCGAAACACATGGTGTCGCCATCCTGTTTGGCGATACCGATGGTGCCGTTGATGCGGTGGGCTTTCTCTTTGGCTTCGGCGCTTTGGCTGAGGATCCCTTTTGGGAAAAAAAGTTGTCGGCCAACCTGGGACAGCATGGCCATAACCTGCGCGTTGGCATCTGTAATCGTGAGATTGAGCTCTTTGGCAAGCGGATTCACCGGTCTCTCTTCCTATTTTTAAATGGTTAAAGTCGTAAAAATGGCTTTAAATGCAACTTTTTACAAGCAGGTCCCACCGGTGTCAAGAGCAATAGAAAATCCCCGGCGATTCTCGGCGAATGACCGGAACGATGCCCTATGCAACTATTCTATGCAACATTGGGGTATATGGGGCCGGCAATTGACAGACGGCGATATTCTTGACATATTCGCCTCCCAAAAGTGCAAGTTCCAATGACACACTCACACACAATGACCTGCTGATTGAGATTCAGCGGCTGGTGGGCGAGAAAAGTGGTGGTGGAAAACCGCATGGTCTTATTCCTGGCGAAATTACTGGAAGCCTTGGTGCAGGCCACCATTTTATCGTGGGGTCGCCAGTTGCGGAGAGGGACGTATCCACCTTATGAAAAGAAAAGCAAATTTCATCATCATTGCCACCGCCGTATGCGTGGCCGTACTTGCATTGTTTTCGGCCTGTGGCCGTGCCCAACAAAATTCCACCGTGGTCCCGACGCAAAGCCTGACCCTGCCGGTGATTGAAGCCCAAACCGGTGCGATTATAGAGTATACCACGGTCGGTTCGGTGGTATCTGACCGGCGCATCGAGGTGGCCTCGCGCTTGAGCGGCTATATTCGAGACATCCTGGTGCAGGAGGGTGACCTGGTCCAAAACGGGCAGGTGTTGGCTCGGCTGGATGCGGCGGATGTACAAGGCGCCATCGATCAGGCCCGGGCCGGGGTCGGTGCCGCGAAAGCCGCGTTCAACGATGCGAAGACCGATCTGGAACGGTTTCGGATGCTGTTCAAGAGCGGTACGGTTTCAGAAAACGAATGGCGCAAGATGCGCTTAAAATTCGAAGCCTCGCGACAGACCCTGAACCAGGCCCAGGCCGGGTTGGATGCAGCGCTGGCCCAACGCGTGTATGCGGAAATCAAAAGTCCCATGGATGGTGTTGTGGTGGCCCGTTTTAAACGGATCGGCGATCTGGCCCTGCCGGGCGTGCCGCTGCTGACGCTGGAATCGCGTCGCGACCTGTTGTTCGAAACTTTCGTGGCGGAAAAGCAAATCAGCGCGGTCAGCGATGGGCAAATCGTGCAGGTTCGTATCGATGGCGTGGGCGGCCCCTTGGAGGGCACGGTTCGTCGTGTGGTACCTTCGGGCGACCCGGTCACCCGGACGTACCGGGTGAAAATAGCGTTGCCCCAAACCAACGGGTTGCGACCGGGCATGTTCGGCCGCGCGGTTTTCCCGCTTGGAAACAGCCGGTCTCCGGTGGTGCCCAGACCCGCGCTGGTCGAACGCGGCGGATTGCGCGGTGTGTTCGTCGTGGATGACAGCCGCACGGCGCACTTTCGTTGGTTGCGGATCGGAAGGGAATGGCCGGACCGTGTCGAGGTGACAGCCGGTCTTAAAACCGGTGAACGGTTAGTCGCCCAACCGATTGCGGCGCTGCGCGATGGCGACACGATTAGCGAGAAAAATGTGCGCTATGACTGAAAACAAGCTCAAACTCACCGGCCTTTTTGCTAATTTTTTCGTCACCGCCAGGCTGACCGTGCTTTTAATTCTGGCCTGTTTGCTGTTCGGACTGCTGGCCATTATCAAGACGCCGCGCGAGGAAAACCCCCAGATCATCATACCGGGCGCCTCGGTGCAGGTCCTGCTGCCAGGGGCCTCGGCCGAAGAGGTCGAAGCGCTGGTGATCCGCCCTTTGGAGGGAATCGTAAAACAGATTCCGGGCGTGGATCATACTTATGCCACTGCCATGAATTCCATGGGGATGCTGGCCGTCCAATTCAAGGTAAAACAAGACAAGGAAAAATCCCTGGTCGATCTTTACGACCGCGTATTGGGTGAGCGCAACCGGTTGCCGGCCGAAGCCGCCGATCCGGTGATCCGAAGCGCGGAGGTGGACGACGTGCCCATCGTGACCATCACCTTGGCATCGGAAAAATATGACGACTATGCGTTAAAGCGCCTGGCGGATCGACTGATGGAGGGGTTGCGCAGTCTGGAAGATGTGTCCACCACCTACATCAAGGGCGGCAGGGATCGGGAGATCCGGATCGAAGTCGACCCCAAACGCCTTCAAGCCTATGGCGTGACCCTGGATCAGGTGCGCGCGCTTATCACCGCGGCCAATGTATCCGCCCCGCTGGGCACGTTTGTGGCTCAGGGGCGGAACCAGAACGTTTTTCTGGATGGTTACGTGGTCGCCACTGAAGATTTGAAACAACTGATTGTCGGCAATCATGCAGGCCGTCCCATTTACCTGGGCGACGTGGCTCAGGTCGTGGACGGCCCCCCCGAGGAGATCACCCAACTGACCCGCATCGGTTTTGGGCAGGCGGATGGGCGTTTCGGCCGATCGTCGTTGAACGAGTGGCCGGCCGTCACCCTTGCCGTGGCAAAAAAGAAAGGTTCCAATGCGGTTTTCACCGCCAACGAGGTGCTGGCAAGGATCGAGCGCATGCGGCGGCAGTTCGTGCCCTCGCAGGTGGAGCTGATCGTCACCCGCAATGACGGCCGCAAAGCCAATGATTCCGTCAATCAACTGATTGAGCATATCGGTATTTCGCTAATCGCCGTCTGCCTGGTGGCCATCTTGTTCCTGGGCGTCAAGGAAGCGCTGATCATCGCCCTGTCCATTCCGCTGATACTCTCCGTGACCCTGGGCGTGAACTATATCTGGGGCCCGACCATCAATCGTGTCACACTCTTCGGCTTGATCCTGTCCCTGGGGCTGCTGGTGGACGCCGCCATTATCGTTATCGAGAATATCCAACGTAATTTCAGCCTAACCGGAAACGGCGACCGGCGTCGGATTGCGGTGGCCGCCACCAACGAGATCGGCAACCCCACCAACCTGGCCACCATCGCCATTATTCTGGTGTTTATGTCGATGAATGTGATCTCCGGGGTCGCGGGGCAGTTCTTTTACCCGGTGGCCTTTACCGTGCCCGTGGCCATGGCCGCTTCTTTGCTCGTGGCTTATAGC
>JABDRH010000133.1 GCA_013041835.1 Desulfatitalea sp.
GTTGTTGGCATTCACCTTCATTGACATTGAGGACCTCCTTCGCCGGCCGATGGTGCTTTTCTAGCCGCATTGCCCTCCGCCTTCTGCGGTTCTGTTGGAATTTGCGTTTAGTTCGCACGGCCTACGACCGCCTTGGATCGTAAACCAGTTCACTTGAAAGTGCTATCGGCCGCTGGCAAGTGAACTTTAGAACTTTTTGAGGTCCTCACCTTTTTTTTTCGATCCCGCCTGTGGGCATAGGCCGCACGTGCAGGATACCGCTATTGCCGATGTCTTATTCCGCCACGTCCAAAAGACCGGCCATTTGCCGGTACAAAACGGGCGCCAGCCCGATGCCGCGTTGACTGGATATGGCTTTGGCCGTCTCGCTGTCCAGCATGGATGTATAGAGCCGCTCAGCTTGGCCGCCGCCGAAAAGACCCTCCTGGGGAACTGTTTTGCGCATTTCCGACAGCATGTGGTTGATGAACAGCGATTCGAAATCCTTGCAGGCCTGATCCAGCTTTTTCGACTCGGACGTATTTCCGGTCCCTTCACGCCGGGCGCTGAAAATCTGCGTTGTAAGCTGAGCTACCCTGCCGTTGGTATCGATGGGATCGCCCATCATATCACCTCCAGTTTGGCTTGCAAGGCGCCGGCCGCCTTGATGGCCTGAAATATGGCGATCAGATCACGCGGGGAGACACCCAGGGCATTCAGGGCGTTGACCACGTCACCGATGCTGGCGCCGCCGCGCAGCAGCACCAATTGGTTTTTGCCCTCTTCCACGGAAAGATTAGTATCAGGCGTCACCACAGTCTCACCATTGCTCAGTGCCCGCGGCTGAGAGACGTCGTATTTTTCCTTCACCACGATGCTCAAGTTGCCGTGGGCGATGGCAATGGTGGTGATACGCACGTTTTCGCCCATCACCACGGTACCGGTGCGTTCATTGATCACCACGCGGGCCGCATTGTCCGGCATCACTTCCAGCCGCTCGATCATGGCCACCAATTCCACCAGATTACCGGCATAGGCGGCCGGAATCTTGACCTCCAGCGTGCCGGCATCGGCGGCCGAGGCGATAGGGTCGTAGAACAGGGCGTTGATGGCGTCGGTGACCCGCGTGGCGGTGGTAAAGTCGGGACGCTGCAGGCTCAAGGTGAGCGAAGTGCGCGAATTGAAATCGGTCTGCAGGTCACGTTCCACGGTGACGCCACCGATGAGGCGCCCCACTGTGGGAAAATTCTTGACGATGCTGCTGCTGTTGCCCCCGGCGGCGAATCCACCGGTGTTCAACGGCCCCTGGGCCACAGCGTAAATCTGCCCGTTTCCGGCCTTCAGCGGCGTCAGCATCAGTGTCCCGCCCTGCAAGTTCGAGGCGTCGCCGATCGAGCTGACGATGGCATCCAGGCGCATTCCCCCTTTGGCAAATGGCGGCAGATCGGCGGTGACCATGACGGCCGCCACATTTTTGACCTTGATATCGCCGGAGTTGACAGTAACGCCCATTTTTTCAAGCATGCTCACCATGGACTTGATGGTGAAGGCGGCCTTGTTGCCGTCGCCCGTGCCGTCCAGACCCACCACCAAACCGTAGCCCACAAGCTGGTTGCTGCGCACGCCCTTGATGGAGGCAATGTCCTTGATGCGCACCGCATGCGCCGGCAATGGCCCCAGCGCGGCCAATACGATCGCCATCGCCACGGCAAGAGAAACCATGCAACGGTGATTTGACATCATGGGTTTACTTAAAAAGGCCATACTCGATCCAATATCCGCGTCAGCCAGCCCGGTTTCTGGCGTTCGTTGATCACCCCCGAACCGCTGTAGGAAATCCGGGCATCGGCAATGTAGGTGGATTGGATCACATTGTCCGACGAGATGTCCCGGGGGCGGATGATGCCCGTGAGGGTCATCATCAGGTTTTCTGCATTCACCCGCACTTCGCGGTTGCCCTGGATCACCAAGTTGCCGTTGCCCAGGATGTTTACCACGCTGGCCGTCATGTATGCATTCAGGTCCCCGCTGCGCTTGGTGGCGCCCGTGCCTTCAAACGTGCTGGACATGCTGCCGCCCACCCTGGAAAAAGGATTGAAAAAGGGCTGGTCCGCAGGGAAGCTCTTCTCGGCATTGAAAAAATGAGTGATGCCGGCGTCCAAACTCGACTCCCGGTCGGTGGTGGTGCTGGCCGAATTGGCCGCGCTGGAACTCTCCGTGATGCGGATGGTGAGCAGGTCGCCCACGCGGCGCGCCTTGACATTGGCAAACATCTCGCCCAGGCCGCTGCGCTCATCCCACAACGAACCGTCCGTGGGAACCGTGATACGCGCCGTCATGGTATCCGGTGGCGGGACCGCCATGGTCGATGATTCGACGGTGGCCTGCGGCGCGGGCGGCGCCGGTGCGGAGCTGGCACAGCCCCACACCATGGCGCACACCCACAAGACACCCACCGCCTTTATTATGAAGGTACTTCCTTTAGCCGAAAGAAATTGAAGGTACATGATGGATGTGATCATTTTGCTTCTCGTTTCCAATCCGGATTCATCTTCATTAAAACGCCACTTGCACGGTCTGTTCATCGACCACCGTGGCGTGAAATTTTCTTTTCGAACGCGGGTTCAACATGCGAACTACTTCTCCCCGGCCGCCATTCTCCTGGGCCACGGCGCGCGTGGTAACACGCAACACCTTGGATTCGGCCACGACCTGCACCACATCCCCCCGTCGGATCAAAGGCGGCATCTCCACCTGGTCGGTACGCAGCACACTGTTGACGGCAATGGCCCGATTGGCCCGGCGGCCCAGCACCTGATCCTTGCGAAGGATTGCGCTGACCGGCACCCGGGCCATGTTCATACGTTCCAGCTTGATATCCGCGGCGCTGATCGGCTGATTTCGGCCCAAGGGTTTGGCCGCGACGACCACATCCTGCCACACTTCGATATACGTGGGCACGACGGTGCTATCTACCGGACGGCCGTCCACCAGAATCGATACCTTGAAGGGCACCGACCCCAGCCAATCGGAATGCTTGGGCGGGCGAACCTTAAAGCCAACCTGGCCCGTCGGCAACGTATGTCCCTGGCTGTAGCGGATGGGCCGGATCTTCATCTGGTTCGGGCGCCATGGCGCCTGGGTCTGGATGAATTGCAACACGGCGATACGGATCTGCTCGCCGGTGACCGTGGCAAAACGGCGCACCACCTTCACCGGACCGGCAGCCTGGAGGCTGAAGCGCGCAGGGTCGATGCGGTTGTTTTTCAACCGTGTCAGCACCTGGTGCGAATGAATGAAACCGGATTGTCCGGGCAACGGCGCTTGTTCCATCTCCACAGCGGCAAAAGCCTTATGCTGTTTAGGATCAGCCGCCCGGATATCGGCGATATCACCGAGGGTGATGGTGTCACCGTCCACCAGGACTTCTGACCGCAACATGATTTGAATAGGCGGCGCAGCAATGGCCGGCGTCCAGGCGAAAGCCGGCAGGAGAAGTAAAAAAAGCGTTTTAGCCATGCGGCGGACCACCATTTTCAGTTCCTACCGTTTGAGGTTGTTGGCCATCTGGAGCATTTCGTCGGCCGTTTGAATCGACTTGCTGTTGATTTCATAGGCACGCTGGGCCGTGATCATGTTGACCATCTCGTCCACGACGCTCACATTGGACAACTCCAGGTACCCCTGGGCAATCGTGCCATAGCCCTCCTCGCCCGGCGTACCGGTGATGGGATCGCCCGAGGCGGCCGTCTGAACGAACAAGTTGCGGCCAATGCTCGACAGCCCCGAAGGATTGATAAAACGCGCCAACTGGACGTTACCGATATCGGTGGGCACTGATTGACCCGCCTGCAGGATGGAAACCGTGCCGTCGGTGCCGATACTCACCGCCACCGTATCCACGGGAATGGTAATCTCCGGTTCCATCAAATGGCCGTCTGGCGTAACGATGCGGCCTTCGCTATCTATCTTGAAATTGCCGGCCCGGGAATAGGCCGGTTCACCATTGGGTTGGGTGATCTGAAAAAAGCCAACGCCTTCGATGGCCATGTCCAGTTCATTCTGGGTGTGCTGAAAGTCGCCCTGGGTGAAAAGTTTCTGAGTGGCCACGGTGCGCGTGCCATGGCCGATCTGAATACCCGTGGGCACCTGGTTGCCGCCGGCCGATGACGTGCCAGGAGGCCGCATCGTCTGATAGAGCAAATCCTGAAACTCCGCCCGGCTGCGCTTGAATCCGGCAGTGTTCACGTTCGACAAATTATTGGCGATGACATCGATATTGGAAGTCTGCGCCTGCATCCCGGTCGCCGCGCTCCAAAGACTGCGGATCATGATTCTATCCTCCTATTCATCGTATTCTTTACAGCTCAAACCGTCTTGCCCACATCACTGACCGCCTTGGCATTGGTGTCGTCCACGTGCCGGATAATGCGTTGATAGGTTTCAAAAATACGCAGGGTTTCGATGACATCGGTCATGGTCTTGATCGCGTTGACATTGGAAGTTTCCACAAATCCCTGAGCCATCAGGGCCTGTCCGTCCTCCAGCGATTGGCTTGCCACATCTTCGGGTGCGATGAAAACAGCGTCGCCCGCCTTACGCAGCGATTCCGTGTTGGGAAAATCCACCAGGCGGATGGCACCCACCGATTCATCGTCTACGTAGACATCGCCCTGCTCACCAATCTCAACACGGCTGCCGTCGATAGTAATAGGCCCGTTTTGTCCAAGCACAGGCCAGCCTTCAGCAGTGCTCAACACCCCCTGATCATTGATGGCAAAACTGCCGTTTCGCGTGTAGCGGGGACCATCCGGGCTCTGCACTTCAAAAAACCCCTGGCCGACGATGGCGACATCCAAATCATTGCCGGTTTCAGCCAGGGCGCCGGGCGTAAAATCAGTACCAGCGCTCAAAGGAGGCGCATAAGACGTAATGCGTCCCGGTCCCAGTCCCTTCTGCGCTTCAGGTTGGACGGCGTTCACGCGGAAGACCGGCTGATCTGCCTTATAACCGGTGGTGTTAACGTTGGCCAGGTTATTGGACAACATGTCCAGACGCATTTGCTGCAACAACGCTCCCGCAGCGGCTTGATAGATGGTTCCACTCATGGTCGTCGTCTCCTTGACCGGTATCAAGCAACCACTATGCCACTCCGGACAAAGTATAATTCAATGTATTTCCAACTATTTAAAAACCCATACCACAAAAAGCGTCAAGAAGTCGGCAACTCTTGCCTATAATTAATAGGGGATTTTTGCCGGGTGGTCGGCGCTGACCGGATAGACACCCATGCGCCACATTGGCCTCTATTCAACCCCCATTGCCTGAAAGCATGGCTTTCTCATCACCGGCATCATTGAAACAATCTGCCACTGGAACTGACCACCCCCTTGCCGCCTTTGTTCAGACCCGCCCATGGGTGTAGGTCATGAATGAATTGGATAAAAGTGCTCCGGTGTATCGAAAATACACGAACCAATTGAACTGTTTTCACCTTTGGGTTATAAGACTCAATGCTAACCTCTATTGATAGGCCATAAAAATGAACAAAAAGACAAAACTCATTATGTTTTTGACGTTTATTCTTTTCCTTTTCAGCGGTGTACACTATTTGGCAATGGCTGATGACCACAAAGAAAAGAAATGGTATCAAAAAAAAGCAGATCATGACGACGACCACTCCCACAAGGATAAACACAGGAAAAGGAAACGCGAACGCAATACAGATGATGAGCACCATGAAAACAATTTGAGACAAGTTAATAATCCGGTCTACAAAGAGGAATGCGGCGCCTGTCATTATGTATATCAGCCCGAACTATTACCTTCAGCTTCTTGGGCTAAAATACTCGAAAGCCTTGATGATCATTTCGGTGATGCTGTCGAACTTGGTAATGATGAAAAGAAAGCAATTTTAGATTATCTCATGACCCATAGTGCGGAAAAAAGCTCTTCGAAACGAGCAATTAAGATTATGCGCAGCTTGGGCAATCAGGTTCCATTGAGGATAACCGATATTGACTATATTCGAAAGAAACATCATGAAATATCTTCGGATGTCCTAAAGCGTAAAAGCATTGGGTCACTTTCGAACTGTTCCGCTTGTCACACCACTGCTGAAAGCGGTATTTACGACGATGATGATGTAAGAATACCCCAGTGAGGGTTGTACTTCCATGGGAAAATCGCCGATCTCATCCAAAAAAAGGGTCGATCCATGGGCCACGCCGAAGCGCCCCCTCCTTGCTTGAATCCGCGCCGGAAAAGGCTCCCTTGGCATAGCCGAACAATTCGCTCTCGATCAGGGTCGCCGGCAACGCACAACAGTTGACCTTCACCATGGCCCGATCCTTACGAGGACTCAAATTATGAATCGCGCGGGCCACCACCTCCTTGCCGGTTCCGGTTTCCCCCAATATGAGAACCGTGGCATTCGTCCCGGCGACGCTTTCAACCCGATTGAGCACCTTTTTGATGGCATCGCTTTTGCTCAGAATCTTGTTGTGGTTATGCTCGATGTCATCCAGTGTCACTTTTCGGCCGTTCAAATCAACTATTTTCTTCTCCCATGGCGAATGGAAACTGTCTTCATCCTTGCTCTGCCGCGGGGTAGTTGATTTGCGCCAGCCTGGAAAGAATGGCTGCCTTGGTGGCAGGTGACTCAAACCGGACAGTGATGGTTTTGTCCGCGATGCGACTTGAGACAGAATCGATACCGTCCATCTCCTCAAGTTCGTTTTCGATAGTCCTGGTGCAATGAACGCACGAAATGTTCGGTATGTGAAAGGTATGGGTATCCATTGGCGGCGCTCCCATGTTTTAGGAATGACGAAAAAAAATTATGCTTCAGCCGGTATGCTCATTTTGGCGTAGATAATTCGGTTGTTTTCGATTCGCTCCCGGATGCGCTTCCGCTCGGCCAGGTATCTCAAATGAGCAATGGCCTCTCCGGTGGCAAACCACTTTTGGGCCACGGGAAAATCCTCCCAGGTGTTTGCCCTAATCTCCCAGGTCATTCGGGAAGCCGTTTCATAGGCGTTCATGTCTCCGTCGTCTAGAATTTCGAGAATCTCCTGGCAACGCGTCGCATGGTGCTGTTTAAGCTCGTCTATTCTTTCCCTGTGATCATGGATCAAACGGCGATGGCCGGGCAGCACCAACTCAATGTCCAGGGCGCGAACGCGGTCCAGGCTGCTGAGATAGTCGGCCAGCGGGTCGAGGTCTTCGTACCAGCACTGGATGTTGGGGGTAATGTCGACCAAAATGTGATCTCCAGCGATAAATAGTTTCTTCTCCGGTTCATACAGACAAGTATGGCCCATGGAGTGACCTGGGGTGTGCACGCAGGTAAAGTGGTAGTCGCCCACCCGGATGGGGTCGCCGTCCTTCATCATGCTCAGTTCCGGAATCCAGTCAGAGCTGTATTTATAACCCGGGTGATGCTCCAGCGCATATCGCAGCTCATCCTGGGGGAAGCCGTTTTTCGCCGCCGATACCAGCATCGGCTCCCAGTAGCCTTTGGCTTCGATCAATTCGGCATCGGGCCGGTTGAAGAAAATCTTGCTGGTGGGTGTTGCCAACGCGGCGACCAGGCCGAAATGATCCGCATGCATATGGGTGATAAAAAAGTCGGTTTCCGCCAAATCGACGTCCAACTGCCGCAATCCGGTCTTCATGGCGTCCAAGCACGCCTTGCGATTCAATCCCGTATCAACGATCAGATTTCTTTGCGCGGAACGAAGCACGTAAGCATTCAGATACTTCAGTGGATTGTCAGGCAGCGGAATTTCAATAAGATACAATTCAGGGCGAATTTCCTGCACCATTGGGAGTCTCCTGTCTTTAGGCGATTTTTGTCAAAGACTATATTCTTTTCCGCCAATCGCCTTATCCGTAGATTTATTTCTTAGTCAACTTGGCCACCATCACATTGGTCAGTGCAAAAACGCCTGCCAAATCCAAATGGAACAAGGCCCGGTCGTCAATGCCAATCACCGCACGCGCCTCGAATTCTTCATCGGCGGTCCAGAGCAGCACATATAGCGGAATCAAGGGTAGACCGGGCAACCGTATGGCGCAGTCAGCACCGTCGACAGATTCGCCGCCAAGCGCACGGGCCGCTTTCACAAGGGACCGGGGGGAGCGACCAAAATGGTCGGCCAAGGGTTTGGTGGCCAGCGTGTGAGCGCCGGTGAAAAAAAGGGTTCCGCCCTCCAGCTCCAGGGGCGTGACCATTCGGCCGCTGGGCGGCACCCCCATGGACTTGGCCAGGGCTGTCAGCAGCACGACGCCTGACTGGTAACTGACCCGATGGTCCGGATCCTGTTCGTGCTGAATACGTTGTGCCGCAGGGTCCACCCGGTAGACGGTGCCTAGCATCGGCACCTTGAAGCGGTTTTGCTCGAAGACGCCTTCCACCGCGGCGGCGGCTTGCTCGCCGGCCCGGGTCCGAAGATCATCCCACAAGGGGGTAGGAATCTGATCCGCCCAGCGAAATAATTCATCTGATCGGGCATCTGTTGCTTGCGGCATCGGTTCATCCTCCATATCGATATTCAGATAGGCACCCCCGGCGCATTGAGCAGCGGGGCCAGCAAGAGCGCTCCGTCAATCACGATTTCTGTGCCGGTGGCGTAATTAGAGGCGTCGGAGGCAAAGTAAACAGCCGCACCGACGATGTCGTCGGGATCGCCGATACGCCCCATGGGCATCAGCGCCTCTGTTTCGGCCTTGGCTTTTTGGGCCGCTTCGGGAGTGAGGTTGATCCAGTGAGAATCCATCATTTTCGAGTGAACGGGGCCCGGCGCGATGGTGTTGACCTGAATGTTGAACTCGGCCAGTTCGGCGGCAAACGCCTTGGTGATCATGCGCACGCCGGCCTTGGAGATGGAGTAAATGCTGACGGTGCGCTCGGGATGAAAGCCGTCGATGGAGGAGATATTGATGATCTTGCCGCCGCCGTGCTGTTTCATGATCCGACTCACGGCCTGACTGATGAAATAAAGCCCTTTCATGTTCAAATTCATGATGGTGTCCCACAAACGCTCTTGCGATTCCAGTACGGATGCCATGGCCGGGCTGGCCCCGGCATTGTTGACCAGGATATCAATGCGCCCAAAGGCCTCCACGGCGCTGTCCACCATCTGCTGAATACCGGCCATCTTTCCCAGGTGTGCCTGGATCGGCACCGCTTGACCGCCAAATGCCCGGATTTGGCTCGCCGTTGCTTCCAGTTCCTCGATTTTACGACTGGTGATGACGACCTTGGCCCCGGCATGGGCAAACCCCAATGCAATCGCCTTGCCGATTCCCCGGCCACCGCCGGTGACGATGGCGCATTTTCCTTCTAATGAAAATTTCGACAGATCGAACATAATGGGTACCTCAAAAATAGTCCACGGCGTTTTTCAATATCTGCACACCGGGCGTAACGCCTTGGGGCGGATCGGCCGTTCCGCGCTTGACCTTTTCCTTCAGCCGCGTCCAGTGGGGATGGTTGGTCCAATGATTATATGCTTCCGGATGGGGCATCAAGCCGAAGATACGCCCGGTGGGATCGCAGATGCCGGCAATATCGTCCAGGGAGCCGTTGGGATTGAATGGGAAAACACCTCCGGCCGGTTTTCCGTCCGGCAGCGCATAGCGCAGCACGATCTGTTGTTTTGCGGCAAGCTGTTGGTAAATTTCAGGATCGCAAATAAACTTGCCTTCCCCGTGCCGCACGGGCAGTTCAAGCCGGTCCAAGCCCTTGGTAAAGATACAAGGCGCGGCAGGATCGACCTTCAAGTGTACCCAGTCATTGAGGAAATTGCCACAATCGTTGGCCGTCAAGGCCACCGAGCGACGGGTATAATCGCCGTCCACACCAGGCAGCAGGCCGAGATTGACCAGGCACTGGAAACCATTGCAGATCCCAATCACCAGATTGCCGTTGGCGACAAAAGCCTGCAGTTTACCGCCGATGTTGGTGCGCAAGCGAACGGCTTGCACCACGCCGGCGCCATGATCGTCGCCCCAGCTAAAGCCTCCGATAAAGGCCATGATCTGGAAATGGTCCAGCGGAACACTGCCGTCAATCAGGGCGTTGATGTGTACGCGTTCGGCCATAGCGCCCGCCTGCTCAAACGCATAAGTGGTTTCCACATCACAATTGAGGCCGTAGCCGGTGAGTACGAGCGCTTTGACATGACTCATATCAGTTCACCAAACGGGGTTTGCCAAGCGGTTTTGAGCTCGGACACGGTTAACTGCACGATCCCGCTGCCCGTTGCATCCACAATGGACAGGTGTGGCGCATCCGTTACGTGACCGATGCAGGCCGCCGGCAGCCCGTCGAACAGCTTTTCGAAGGGATCCCGGTGGCGCGGATCGATCGTTACGATAAAGCGGCCGGCCGATTCGGAAAAAAGCAGTCGATCGCTGCGCAACGGCTGCTCGGAAGGCACTGCGGACAGTTCGGCCGTCAATCCGAAATTGCCGGCCATGGCCGTCAAAGCCAAGTGAACGCCAAGTCCGCCACGGTAAATGCCGTGCGCCGATGCGACCAACTCCCGCTCAATGGCTTTGGTCAGGGCGCGATAACAGCGCATGAACGGCTCCGCTTGAACTTTCGGCGCCCGGTTGCCAATGTAACCCAGCAGGTCATAGTACTCCGAGGCCCCCAACTCATCGGCGGTGTTGCCAATCACATAGACCCGGTCGCCGGCCGCCTTGGGATCGGGGGTCACGCAGCGCCGGATATCCGGAATCACGCTGACGGCCGAAAACTGCAGGCTTTCAAGGGCTGATACTTTGTGCCGTTCACCGTAGCGGCCCGGCAGGTGACCGTCCACGTACATGCTGTCCTTGCCTGAGAGC
>JABDRH010000150.1 GCA_013041835.1 Desulfatitalea sp.
TTTGTGTTTGTTCATATATGCCATTAGTTTATGGCTTGGGAGATGAGAGTATCTGCGCCCAATTCAATTTAACGCAAGTCTTTAAAAATCATCCCCGGCATGTGTTTCATCCCCTATCTCGCTTTCCCGATCCCGAGATGCCGACCAGGGTTGCATTCGCTTTTTGCCGACTTACCTTTCAGCATACTTACCAACCCTGTTTGCCCATAAAGGAGATGAATATGATTCCCAATCGACTGACCGAAGCCCTTAATGATCAGATCAAGAACGAACTGGAGTCGGCCTATATCTACCTATCCATGGCCGCCTATTTTCACAGCCAAGGACTGGATGGCATGGCCCACTGGATGCGCTGTCAGGCGCATGAGGAGACCATCCACGCCATGAAGTTCATGGACCACCTCATCGATCGGAACACCCCAGTCACCCTGCTTCACTTAAAGCAGCTTAAAACCGAATGGCACTCGGCATCCGAAGCGTGGAAAGAGGCGTATGCCCATGAGCAATTCATCACAGCTAAAATTAATGCGTTGACCGCGATCTCTCGCGAGGAGAAGGATTATCAATCCGAACCGCTGTTGGCCTGGTTTGCCAAGGAACAAATCGAAGAGGAAGCCACCAGCAGCAAAATCGCCGGTGAGATGGAAATGGTGGGAGATAGCAAATCCGCACTGTTAATGCTGGATCGCGAGCTGGGGGCACGGACCTTCCCCCCAGGTTCCCCTTTTGATCCGGCGGCTTATGCATCAGCCACCTGAATCAAATGCGACATTTGGGGTAAAGTTTGCCCTCTGTGCCGTCGATAGTATCGATAAGCTGGAAATACAGAGGGAAAACGATGTCCGAAAATGCGCAGCAGGATAAAAAATTCGGCACCATTGCCGTCGAGCGGCAATTGCTCACCCAGGAAAAGCTCGACCGTGCCCTGGTGATACAGCGCTGTATCATAACGCGGACAAAGGTCCATCTGCCCATAGGTGCCGTTTTGCAAAAGATGGGGCTGCTTTCCAGTGAACAGGTGGAGCAGGTATTGGCCATCCAAAACGGTAGTGCGCCGCCGACGGACGATGCCAGCGCGGACCGCGCCGACATTGACGAAACAGCCTGCGACTGCACGGCTTCCCAGTTCGTGGAATTAACCGTCTCAACGGACAAGTTGACGGCTTCCATTTCGCCTCTTATTCAGGAGCAGGCGCCACCCAGCCTCGACGATGTCAAGCTGCTGCTGCTTGAAAACGATATTGATTATGGCGTTGTCAGCGACAATCTGCTTTCGGCCCACCTGGAAAAAAACCCCATGCCGCCGGATTCTTTTGTCGTGGCACGGGGCAAACCACCTGTGCCAGGCACACCGCCGGAAATTCGTTACTACTTTGATACCGACCCATTGCGAATCGGCACCCTGCTCGAAGACGGCACCATGGATTGGAAAAACCGTGGCGAAATTCCCCAGGTCCGCCAAGGCGACCTGCTGGCAGAAAAAGTGGGCGGTACCAAGGGTGAGCCAGGCATCAATATCCATGGGCAGGAGATCAAGCCACCGCGCGTCAAGGAGCATGCCCTCAAATGCACCAAGGGGGCCGAACGCTCGGAAGATAAGACCCAGGTCCTGGCCAAAGTCAACGGAACGCCTAAGCTGAGCTCGGATGGCCGCATCGGCGTATTCGGCGTTTTGCCCATTGAATCGGACATCGGCATTGAAACCGGCAACATCGAATTCGAGGGCCACATCGAGGTGGACGGCGGCGTCTGCAGCGGCTACCGGGTCAAGGGCGGCAGCCTGAACACACGGGAAATCCAAAGCGCCCACATCGAGATAGAAAATGATCTGGTCAGCTACGGCGGCGTTTACAACTCCACCATTACCGTCGGCGGGCATTTCAAAGCCAGCCACATCCACAACTGCACCGTGGAGGTGCTCGGCGATTTGATCGTGGAAAAGGAGATCTTCGGCTGCACCATCGAGGTCAACGGCCGCTGTCTGGTGGAGAGCGGAAAAATCATCGGATCAAAAATCTCCGCGAAAAAAGGCATCCAGACCAAAGACATCGGCACCCGGGCGGCCCGGCCCAGCGAACTGACCGTCGGTGTGGATTTTAAATACACGAGAGATGTCCAGGCCGCCAAGGCGAAACTGGACGACCTGGGACAACGCAAAGAAAACACGACGGCGGACATCGTCAAGCTTAAAACGCGGATCGATGAACTGGATGCACAGCTGGGCACCACCGCCCAGGAGCAGGACCATTGCATGGTGCAAAAACGTGAGCTGGAAAATCGGCTGAAAAACCCCGCCGAGAGCAAGAATCCGAAAAAGCGCGCCCTGATCGAAGGATTGATTCAAGACCTGGCGGTTAAGTACGAAGCCCTGGACCAACAAGTGCACCGTATCATGGCTCAGGACGACACCGTGCGAAATAAGATCGCCCAGCATAAAAAAGATATCGAGGCTTTTGAAGTTGAAATCCAGGAAATCGAAGAGAACCTCAGCCTGATGGAAGAGGCCGCCAAGGTGGACCCCGGTGTTCCCGTGGTCAAAGCATCAGGGATGGTCTACGCAAAAACTTCGGTCACTGGCCCCCACAAAAAGATCATCATCCCCAAAGAGATGCAGTGCGTGCGTATTGCCGAGGGACTGGAAGATGGAAATCGGTATCAAATGAAAATTTCCAGCGTGCGGTAGTTTGCATTCCCTTTAGCGAACCTGTAAGTAGCGTGCTTGACAAAAGCCACGACGCGAGGCACGCATGACCCTACCACCGTTTGTCCAATCCTGGCTTGACAGCTTGAAAATCGGAGCTGCCTCGTCCGCCATCACCACTGCGGCGGCGGCCATGGCCGTACTGATTGTAGGCATCGTCGCCTACTACGTCGCGCGCCGCATGGTGCGCACGCTAATCGCGCCACTGATTTTGCGTACGGGGGGCATCCGCGACGATATTCTGGTCAATGCCCGGTTATTGGATCGCATGACCCTTCTGGTACCCGCACTGGTGGTTCAGTTCTTCATTCCGGCGGTATTGGGCGGCTATCCGCGCATCGAAGCTTTCACCGCCAAGGGGATTCATCTTTACTTCATCGTGGTCTCGGTGATGGTGCTGGATGCACTGATCAACGCCTTGCACGGTATTTACCTGACGCTCAAGGTTTCCCGGGACATTCCGCTGACCGGCCTGTCCCAGGTGTTTAAAATCATCATCTACTGTGGCGGGATGATTTTTATCGTCTCGGTGATCTTCAACCGGGCACCAGTGTACCTGTTCAGCGGCCTGGGCGCCATGACCGCGGTCCTCATGCTGATCTTCAAGGACCCGATACTGGGTTTCGTAGCCGGCATCCAGTTGATCTCCAACCGCATGCTCAAGCAGGGCGACTGGATCGAAATGCCCAAATACGGGGCCGACGGCGATGTGATGGATGTCTCCCTGACCACTGTCAAGGTGCGCAATTGGGACAAGACCATCACCACCATCCCCACCTATGCCTTGATTTCGGATTCTTTCAAAAATTGGCGGGGCATGCAGGAATCCGGCGGTCGACGCATCCAGCGGGCCATGTACATCGACATGGGAAGCATCCGATTTTGCACGCCGGAAATGCTCGAGCGCTTCGTTAAAATCAAGTATATCGCCGACTATCTTCGAAACAAGCATGAAGATATCGCACGTTACAACGCCGACTTGGGAATCGATGGGAGCGAGCCCATCAACACCCGTCGGTTGACCAATATCGGCACCTTTCGGGCCTATGTGAATACCTACCTGCATCATCATCCCATGATCAACACGGACATGACCTTCCTCGTGCGCCAGCTGGCGCCCACCGAGCACGGTTTACCGTTGGAGATCTATGTGTTTTGCAAGGACAAAATTTGGGCCAACTACGAAGCGGTCCAGGCGGACATCTTCGACCACCTGCTGGCCATAGTGCCTGAGTTCGATCTGCGGGTCTTCCAGTATCCCACCGGCAATGATTTTTCGCGCACCCTGAAGCAAGTCATTTCCGGTCAGGACAGCGACGCCGTCAAGGCCAAAGATGCTTGAAAAAAAAGGTCCTTGGCGCCATTTGTCGATAATGCTTTTGCAAAGACGTTTTCGCCTTGCACACCCAGCATGTGTCCGGTGCATCGCCTTTGTTGGTGAAACCGCAGGCATTGCACCCATGGCTCTTTATCTTATTGATTTAAATGGTTTGTGTTAACCCACCTTTCAGAAAGTCCCCCTTTGCAATCTCAAAACAAGCATGGTAGAATTCAAAAATTTAGCTTGGGGTCGCCATTATCGTAACCATTTAATTGCACATATATTTCCAGTTTGGCATGCATACTATCATGCATACTATATTGACATGAACGGAACAGTTGATCCCAGGGTGGTAAAAGCCCAACGACTGCGCGTCAAACGCTGGCTGATCGGCGTGGTGGCGTACGCCATTGTCATGGTGGCGATCTACATTTCCCGATTCATTGGCATGGGCACGCTGCAGCCACGCATTTTTCTGGTCTTCCTCTTATTGGCTGTAGTAGCCAATGCCCTCGTGTTCATCTCCTTGAAAACCAATTTCAATCTGCGTTTTAAAGATCCGTCGTTAACCCTGGCGCAGATGATTTTCAGCTGTTTTTGGGGTGGCATCCCCCTGTATTTGATGCCCGATGCCCGTCTGGTCTTCATGCTGTTTTTTCTGATCTCATTTTGCTTTGGCATCTTCCAGTTGAATTTTGCCGACTACATGAAAGTATTGGGCACAATTTTTGTCCTATATTCTGCCGTGCTGCTGGTGGAATATACCACTCAGCGGCCGGGATTCGTTCTGTCGGTCGAAATATACCAGCTTGTCATGTTCATGCTTTTGCTAAGCTGGTTTGTCTTTTTCGGCAGCTATATTTCAGCAATGAGAATGCGTCTGCGTCAGCAAAACATCGAGCTGACCGAAGCGCACGATCAAATTCGAAAAGAAATCATGGAACGTGAGGCTGCCAACGATGCCCGCATAAAGGCTGAGGCGAAACTTCAAAGCGCGCGCAAAATGGAGGCCATCGGCATGCTGGCCGGGGGTGTGGCCCACGACCTGAACAATATCTTATCCGGTTTAGTCAGTTACCCTGAGCTCCTGTTACACGATCTGCCAGCCGACAATCCGCTGCACAAAACGCTGACCACCATTTTTCAAAGCGGCCAGAAAGCAGCAACCATTGTTCAGGATCTGCTGATCATGGCCCGGCGTGGTGTTGCCGTGACCCAAACGGTCAACCTGAACCAAATCGTCACCGAGTATCTGGAAAGCACTCAGTTTGCAAAACTCTTGCAATTCCACCCCAATACCAAGATTAACACAAACCTTGTGGCCGATCTGAGGCCCCTCACCGGTTCTCCGGCCCATTTGTTCGCCGCTGTCATGAACCTGGTGTCCAATGCCGCCGAAGCCATGCCCGAAGGCGGCACCATCGATATCCACACATCAAACCGGCATGTCCCTCAAACCACCACCGACTATGAATCCATCGAAGCGGGTGAATATAGCTGCCTGACCATCAGTGATACCGGAGTGGGGCTTTCAGCCCAGGAGCAGGAGAGAATTTTCGAGCCTTTTTACACCAAAAAAGTCATGGGCAGAAGCGGTACGGGCCTCGGCATGGCGGTGGTTTGGGGAACCACCAAAGACCACCACGGCCATATTGATCTGCGCAGCCGGCCCGGACAGGGAACCGTCATCTCGCTGTATTTCCCCCCGGCAGATACGAATACCACCAGCGATCTCCTCGTTCCGGTATCGGACTATCGGGGGCAGGGAGAGTCCATTCTGATCGTGGACGATATCGCCGAACAAAGGGAAATCATTTCCCTGATGCTGGAAAAGCTGGGGTATCATGTCCAATCCGTATCCAGCGGCGAGGCTGCCGTGGCGTTCATGCGCCACAACCAGGTAGACCTGCTCGTACTGGATATGATCATGGATCCCGGCATCAACGGTTTGGAAACCTACCGCCAGATTGCCGCCTTGCATCCCGGTCAAAAAGCCGTTATCGCCAGCGGGTATTCCGAGACCGAATGGATTGCCGAAGCCATGCGCATGGGATTGGGCGGCAGCTTGAAAAAACCCTTTCTGTTTGAGGAACTCGGAGTGGCCATTCGAGCGGCGCTTGACCGACCGCCGGCCGAAGGGCTCTTGCATAAATAAGCCCCGTGTTTATGCATCGTGGCTTCGTTTCATATGGCCCTGAATGTCACCCGTAAAATCCAAAAAATCACGTATTGTTCCAAATGACAAAACAGCAGGTGATGAGACACTGTGGGAATTGTTTTTTGTGGGTCACTTCGTTGACAAGAAAAAATCGGTGTTTATCATTTCCGCGTTACTGGATGAAAAGCGAAGCCAACAAGACCTGCTGTAACCAATGAGCGCGCAAGGGGTTCATGATGAAGCGTAAGATTCTGCACCATAGCCTTCGTCCCACGCTTATGTTTCCCCCTCCCCGGGCCGGCTGATGCCCATTTTTTTTGAAGCTGACTCATCTGACTGCGCATAACTGCCTGCGGCAGTCGGCAGAACCTGTCATAAACAATGGATGCTGGTAAACGCTACTATGGCGCGAGGCATTTGATGGATAACCAGTTAAAAACAATGGAAAGTGGAGGTAAGCCCTATGACAATCAAACCTTTGAATGACCGTGTGCTTGTTCTTCGCGTCGAGGAAGAGCGGAAAACCGTAGGTGGTATCATTATACCGGACACCGCCAAGGAAAAGCCCCAGGAAGGCAAGGTGGTGAGCGTCGGTCCCGGGAAAACGGATGACAGTGGCAAACGGACGCCTGTGGCGGTCCAGCCCGGCGATCGGATTCTCTTTTCCAAGTACGCCGGCACAGAAATCAAAATTGACGGCGTCGAGCACATTTTCATGCGCGAAGATGACATCCTGGGTGTCCTGGCGTAGGGTCGCCAAGCTTTTGAAACGCCCATCAACCGATTAACGTTTTGAAGAATAATCGAGGAGGAATCAGACAATGGCAGCAAAAATGATATGCTACGGAACCAAAGCCCGGGCCCAGATGCTCAACGGTGTGAACGCCCTGGCCGATGCCGTAAAAGTGACTTTCGGTCCCAAGGGCAACAACGTGGTGCTGGAAAAATCTTTCGGCGCCCCCTTGGTCACCAAAGACGGCGTGACCGTGGCCAAGGAGATTGAAATCGAGGGAAAATTTGAAAACATGGGCGCCCAGATGGTCAAAGAAGTGGCCAGCAAAACCAGTGACATTGCCGGCGACGGCACCACCACGGCCACGATTTTGGCCCAAGCCATCTACAATGAAGGGCAGAAACTGGTGGCCGCCGGTGACAATCCCATGGCCTTGAAACGCGGCTTGGATAAGGGCACCGCCGTCGTGGTGGCCGCACTCAACAAGCTTTCCAAACCCACCAAGGATAAAAATGAAATCACCCAAGTGGGTACCATTTCGGCCAACAGCGATACGGTTATCGGCGAACTGATCAGCGACGCCATGGAACGTGTGGGCAAAGAAGGTGTTATCACGGTGGAAGAAGCCAAGAGCATGGAGACCACCTTGGAGGTTGTAGAAGGCATGCAGTTTGACCGCGGTTACCTGTCGCCCTACTTCGTTACCCGCCAGGAGAAAATGGAAGTCGAGTTGGAAAATCCCTACATTCTTCTCCACGAAAAGAAGATCTCCTCCATGCAGAACATGGTTCCCATTCTCGAGGAGATCGCCCGCATGGGAAAACCCCTGCTCATCGTGGCCGAAGACGTGGACGGCGAGGCCCTGGCCACCCTGATCGTCAACAAATTGCGGGGCACGCTCCAGGTGGCGGCGGTGAAGGCCCCCGGCTTCGGAGACCGCAGAAAAGCCATGCTGGAAGACATCGCCATTCTCACCGGCGGCCAAGTCATCTCCGAAGAGCTGGGCGTGAAACTGGAAAACATTACCGTTGATACGTTAGGCAATTGCAAGACCGTGCGCATCGACAAGGACAACACCACCCTCATTGACGGCGCCGGCAAACGCGAGGCCCTGGAGGGCCGTATCAAGACCCTGAGGGCCCAAATCGAGGAAACCACCTCCGACTACGACCGCGAAAAAATTCAAGAGCGTTTGGCCAAGCTGGTCGGCGGCGTGGCCGTGATCAACATCGGCGCGGCTACCGAGACCGAGATGAAAGAAAAGAAGGCCCGGGTCGAAGACGCCTTGAACGCCACCCGTGCGGCAGTGGAAGAAGGCATCGTGCCGGGCGGCGGCGTGGCCCTGCTGCGCTGCATCGATGCGCTGGACAATGTGGACGCCAAAGACGAAGAAAAAAACGGCCTGAACATTCTACGCCGCGCCCTGAAGGCGCCGCTGCGCCAACTGGCCGTCAACGCTGGCGTTGAGGGCTCGGTGGTGGTCAATAAGGTGCTCGAAGGCAAGGATGACTTCGGCTATAATGCAGACACCGACACCTTTGAAAACCTGGTGGCCGCCGGTGTCATCGACCCCACCAAGGTAGTCCGTTCGGCCCTGCAAAACGCTGCCTCGGTCTCCGGTCTGATGCTGACAACAGAAGCCATGATCACCGAAAAACCCAAGAAGAAGAACGCGTCCGCCATGCCGGCCGCCGATATGGATGAAATGTATTAACTGTTTTGTTAACCCCAATGCGGCACAAGTTTGATGCCGCATTGGGGTTGAATACTCCCACGAAACGAGGCCTACCGCGTACTCAGATACGCCACCGCCTTCTCCAGACCGTCGATGCTCAGTTCGAACATGGGGAAGATCTGGCTGATCATGGTAATGGTGCGGGTGTACGACCAGTGGTTGCTGCTCACCGGATTGAGCCAGACCGCGTTGCGGAAGGTTTTGGCGATAAACTTTAAGCATTCGATACTGGGGCGGCCGCTGCGATCGGAGATATACATCGATCCATCCCGGGCCATCAACTCATAGGGCGCCATGCTGGCGTCCCCCACGAAGATGACTCGGGTTTCCGGATCACGACGCACCATGTCATTGATCCGGACCGGTTTTTTAAAGCGGGCGGGATCTTCCCATAGGGTGTCGTAGATGGTGTTGTGGAAGAAAAAGGTTCTCAATTCCTTGAATTGGCCTCGGGCGTAGTCGAACAAGGTTTGAACCAGGGGGATATACGGATCCATGGACCAGCCGCCGTTGTCGATGGCCAGGATCACCTTGAGGCGATCCTTCAGGCCGCGGTCAAACACGATCTCCACCTCCCCGGCGTTTTTCATGGTCTCATAGATGGTCTTGTCCACATGGACCTGATCCTTGGGACCGTGGGGCTGTAAGTGGCGCAGCCGCTTGAGCGCCTCACCCATCATGGACGCCGTCAGCGGCCCATCCAGGGAGTAATCCTTATAGCGCCGCTCCAAAGCCACTTTAACAGCCGACTTGTTGCGCGACACGCCCCCCACGCGCATGCCCCCCGGGTGAAAACCCGAGTGGCCCACCGGCGAAGTCCCGCCCGTACCGATCCCGCGGTTGCCGCCGTCGTGACGCTCGGTCTGCTCCTTGAGCCGTTCCTTGAAATATTCGATCAGCTCTTCAGGGGTCAGTTTCTGCAGCGTCTCCGGATCGACGCCCAAGGCATCAGCCATCTGCTTGGGATCTTCCAGCCACTGCGCCAACATGGCCTGGGCCATATCGTCCAAGGCCGCCTCGTCCAGATCAGGCAGCTCCGCCCCCTCAAATAGGTGTGCAAATACCTGATCGTAAAGATCGAAATAGCGCTCGCTTTTCACCAACACCGAGCGTGATACGGTATAAAAATCCTCCAGGGAGTTGACCAGCCCCTTGGCCAGCGCCCGGTGCAGGGTCAGAAAAGCCGTGGGCGACACCGGTATGCCGTGATCCTTCAGTGTGTAGAAAAAGTCGATAAACATGGCGGATGGGTCAATAGCGTGCGCGACGCTGTGTCATGCGTTGGGCCTGCTCGAAATCCTGGCTCTTTTTGAAAAGCACCCCCAAGTAAGGCAGCTCGCTCTTGATCAAGCGCTTGGGCTTGAAGTCGGGATCGGTCTGCAAGGCCCGGACCCAGTTGATCAGTTCGCGGGTAGCGGGTCGTTTTTCGATGCCGTCCATCTGGCGCAGGCGGTAAAAGGCATCGATGGCCTCTTGGGCCAGGCCATCGTCCAGTCCGGGGAAATGCATGTTGATGATGCGGCGCATCATCTTGGGGTCGGGAAATGCAATGTGGTGGAAATTGCAGCGCCCTAAAAACGGATCGGACAGATCCTTTTTGGCGTTGGAGGTGATGATGATCACCGGCCGGTGCCTGGTGCATACGGTTTTGTCAATCTCGATGATATCGAACGCCATCTGATCGAGCACGTCCAGCATGTCGTCCTGAAAATCGGTGTCGGCCTTGTCGATTTCGTCAATGAGCAGCACGGTGCGATGATCGGCCATGAAGGCCTGGCCGATCTTGCCCATTTTGATGTAGGCTTCGATATCGCTCACATCCCGGCTCGAATCGCCGAAGCGGCTGTCGTTGAGCCGGGTGAGCGTGTCGTACTGGTAAAGGGCTTCCACCAGTTTCATGCTCGATTTCACATTGAGCACCAGCAGCGGCATTCCCAGGCTTTCGGCAATCGCATGGGCCAGCATGGTCTTGCCGGTCCCCGGCTCGCCCTTGAGCAGCAGGGGCATCTCCAAGGCCATCGATACATTGACGATTTGCGCCAGTTCCGCATCCAGTACATAGCGGGAAGCGCCGGAAAACGTTTGTCCACTCATAGCTTGTTCCTCAGCAAATTATTCGACCAAACTTCATGCCTGCCTGATTTTTCGCGACAAAGCCTCGGTCAGAACCAGCACCCGTTCACTCAATTCGGGCGGCAACGACCCCGTGCCGCAGCTCGGAGTGATGAACGATTGGCGCTTGATCTGCGCTTCGTCCAAACCCAGGCGGGTCATCTGTTGCAAATACGACTGCCAACGCTCCCACAGGCTTTCCACGGTTTCGGCCGCAACCTGATCGGGCTGCAAGGTGGGCACCATGCCCCAAGCCAGGCAGCCGCCGGATTGCAGAAACGATTTGATTTGATCCACGTACAGTAAAAATTTATCAAAATAGCCATGCGCATCGAAGTTGACAATATCCACGCCGCCATCAAGCAACAGGGACCAATCGGTATTGGCGCACACATGCACGCCCACCAGGGCGCCCTGGCCGTGAATGGCCGTTGCCACCTCCTGCAGGCAAGCGGCGATATCTTCCCGGGAAATACTGATCATTTCCGACGAACCGAAGCCGGCCAAGGCCGGCTCATCCACGAAAATGATCACCGGCAGGCCGAATCGATCCAGCCGCCGCGCCTGCCAAGCCGCCTTGAGGGCCAGCAGCTTGACCCCGGCGTCCCGGACGGTATCATCATAAAACACCGCACGGCGGTCCTGGTCGGTCAATGACGTACAAAAGGTGATGGGGCCTGTGATTTGCCCCTTGACCGCAAAGCGCCCATCGGATGGCACGGCCAAGGCCTTGATCAATGTAAAAAAACCCCTGGCGCACTCCGGCGTCAACCCGAAGCGGCTCTTTTCGACTTCCCCCCCGAGATCCGTTTGCGCCAGGTAAGCTTCGAAAAAAGCCACCAATTGATCGTTGAATGTCGGCGCCGCCGTGTCCACAAAGGCGCGGCCTTCCCTTTGGGTCAATCCGGGCATGCCGCCCACGAACTGGGCCACCATGCCCTCCTGGGGATAGACCGGCAACTGCACCCAATTGGGGATCTCGGGCACATGGGTCAACACCAGATGCATGGCCGCGTCATGATCCTTGAGCGGCTGACTGCCAATGAGCATGGGACGACATTGAGGGTATAGCGGATCAGTCATAACACCTTCCTTCGATAAAAATGGAGAAGCGACTTTAGCATAGAGATCCTGAGCATTCAAGGTGTACACTGCAAATCTCCTTGACAAAAGTCCGTCACCCTAATAAAAGGGCTCCTTTGAATCGATCGGGTTCACTATTGCTCACGAGGCGGTATAGCCTACTGAAATCAATATATAAGTTGAAAGGAGAGCAACACATGTCAAATCTCATTCCACCCCATGGCGGCAAAGGACTGACCATTTGCCTATTGGAAGGCGATGCGCTCGCGGCTGAAAAGAAAAAAGCCGAGGGGCTCAAGAAAGTCAACATTTCTCCGCGCGTCAAGGGCGATCTGATCATGATCGGCAACGGCGGTTTCAGCCCCCTGACCGGTTTCATGACCAAAGCCGACTGGAAGGGCGTCTGTGAAAACTATCTGATGGCCGACGGCACCTTCTGGCCGGTGCCGGTGGTCCTCGACGTTACCGCCGACGAAGCCGCCGGCATCAAGGCGGGCGATGAAGTGGCGCTGTTCGATCCCAAGCACAACGAAATCATGGCCACCATGAAGGTCGACGGCAAGTGGGACATCAGCGACGACGAGAAAAAGTGGGAGTGTGAAAAGGTGTTCATGGGTGAAGGCACCCCCACCGCCGAAGAATTCTGGAAGATCGCCAAAGAAGATCACCCCGGTGTGCAGATGGTCATGGCCCAGGGGCCCGTCAATCTGGCCGGCAATGTAAAAGTGCTCAGCGAAGGCGATTACCCCACCAAATACGCCGGTGTTTACCATCGTCCGGCCGAATCCCGCAAGATTTTCGAAGACCGCGGTTGGAGCGAAGTGGCCGCCTTGCAGTTGCGCAACCCCATGCACCGTTCCCATGAGTACCTGTGCAAAATCGCGGTGGAAGTGTGCGACGGCGTTTACATCCACTCCCTGGTGGGCAATCTGAAACCGGGCGACATCCCTGCCGAGGTGCGCGTGAAATGCATCGACGCCCTGGTGAAAAACAATTTCGTGGAAGCAAACGTGGTTCAGGGCGGCTATCCGCTGGATATGCGTTACGCCGGCCCCCGCGAAGGCCTGCTGCATGCCACTTTCCGCCAGAACTACGGTTGCTCCAAGATGATCATCGGCCGCGACCACGCCGGCGTGGGCGACTTTTACGGCATGTTCGAAGCCCAGACCATTTTCGACAAGATCCCCACCCCGGCCGAAGAGGGCAAGGCCCTGAAGTGCCAGCCGCTAAAAATCGATTGGACCTTCTACTGCTACAAGTGCGACGGCATGGCTTCCCTGCGTACCTGCCCGCATGGCAAGGAAGACCGCGTGCTGCTCTCCGGCACCATGCTGCGCAAGATGCTCAGCGAAGGCGGCGATCTACCCGACCACTTCGGTCGTGACGAGGTTGTGGCCATCCTGCGCGAGTACTACGAAGGCCTGACCGAAAAAGTGGAAATCAAGACCCACAAAGCGGCAACGGGCAACTAAGCACGCATATCATCCCATATCCATCACCAGCGGAGAGGTGCCGATGCGCCTCTCCGCTTTTTTGTCTCCCGCAGTGGGTAGGA
>JABDRH010000153.1 GCA_013041835.1 Desulfatitalea sp.
GCCTTGATTTGATCGGCCTTCTCGCCCGGCTGCACTTCGGCCAGAATTTCACCAATACCCACCTGATCGCCCACGGTCCTGGCCGCCCGCGGGTTGTCACCGGTGATCATCACCACCTCGAGCCCTCGTTGTTGAAGTGCGGCGACGGCCTGCACCGCATCGGGCTTGATCGTATCGGCCACGGTGACCAGACCGGCCACGCGGTCGTCCACCGTCACCACCATGACGGTCTGTCCGCGTGCCTGGCACCGGACGATGGCATCTTCGGCCGTCACGATGCCATCGGTCTCGGGCCCGAACCACCTGGGTTTACCCACCCGCACCCGTCGACCATTGATCAGGGCCGACACGCCGAAACCGCTCTGGGCTTCGAATCGCGCCGGGTCGTGTAACGCCACGCCGCGCTCCCGCGCGGCCCGCACGACCGCGCTACCCAAGGGATGCTCGGAACCGAATTCCGCCGAGGCGGCCCAGCCCAGCAGTTCGTCCTCGGAAAAGGCGCTGTCGAGGACCACCACGTCCATCACCACCGGCTTGCCCTCCGAAAGGGTACCGGTCTTGTCCAACACGATGGTGTCAAGGCGGTCGGCCTGCTCCAGGGCCTCGGCCTTCTTATAAAGGACGCCCAGCGCCGCTCCTTTGCCGGTGCCCGCCATGATGGCCGTCGGCGTGGCCAGGCCCAAAGCGCATGGACATGCAATCACCAGCACGGCCACCAGACGGATCATGGCCGGCGCGAATTGGCCGCCCACCGTCCACCACACGGCAAAGGTGACCAGGGCAATGACGATCACGCCGGGCACGAAGACCGCTGCAACGCGATCGGCCAGGGTCTGAATGGGGGCTTTGCTGCCCTGGGCGGTCTGCACCAGCCGGATGATCTGCGCCAGGGCTGTCTCCCGGCCCACCCGGGTGGCGCGGAAGGTGAGCATGCCCTGGCTGTTGATCGTACCCGCGGCCACTGCATCGCCCTGAACCTTATCCACCGGAATCGGCTCGCCGCTGAGCATGGACTCGTCAACGGCCGATGCGCCCTCGACCACGATGCCATCCACCGGGATGCGTCCACCGGGGCGTACCACCACCAGGGCGTCCACTTGGACCCGGGCCAGGGGCACCTCACGCTGGATGCCGTCGACCGCTATGATGGCGGTGTCCGGTTGCAGCCCCATCAGCTTGCGAATGGCATCGCCGGTGCGGCCCTTGGTGCGTGCTTCCAATAGCTTGCCCAGCTTGATCAGCGTGATGATCACCGCCGCGGTCTCGAAGTAAACATGGCCCTGAAGGCCCGGGACCAGCAGCACGGTCAGCGAGTAGACATAGGCCGTCGATGATCCCAGGGCGATAAGCACATCCATGTTGGCCGTGCCGTTGCGCAGGCTCTTCCAGGCGCCCACGAAATAGTCACAACCTGTGTAGAACTGCACCGGCGTGGCCAACACGCAGAAAAGCCAGTCGACCCATGCGGCATGGCTCCATGCTCCCAGAAAGCGAAAATCACGCAGCATGCTCAAGGTAAACAGCGGTAAGGCGAAGGCGAGACCGGCGATGAATTTTTGTGTTTGATCCCGGATATCTGCTTCACGCGCCTGCTGCTCGGCATCGCCGTTGTTTATGTCATCCTCGGGCGGCACCGCACCGTAGCCTGCAGTTTCAATGGCCGCCACCATGTCATCGAGGGTGACGGCATCGGGCAAAAAGTCGATGATGGCGCGTTCGGTAGCAAAGTTGACCGAGGCCTGCACGACACCCTCGACCTTTTTGTTAAGCGTACGCGCCACGTTGGCCGCGCAGTTGGTGCAGGTCATGCCGGTGATGGGCATCTGCACCTGGGCGATCGGAACGTCGAACCCGCCTTTTTGAATTCCGGCGATCAGGTCGGCAAGCTTCAACCGGTCTGCATCGAATGTCACCGTGGCCGTCTCACTGGCGAAATTAACATCGGCCTTGTGCACACCTTCGAGCCGGGTCAGACCACGCTCGATGGCGGCCGCGCAGTTGGCGCAGCGCATACCGGTCAACGGCAGGAATACGGTTTTCTTAATCATCCGGGCATCCTTCCCCTATCAACACACAACCCTAACGGTAACGCCGAATCTTGTCATGGCAAGCAGCGATTAAGTTTAGTCCGTTTCAAAATGGCCGATAACATAAATTGACAAAAGACCTGTTTTCCGGTCTATTGACGCCATTGTGTTTTTAAACATTTTGCCCGTAGATTGATTCAACTTCCAGCGGATCCTGGATTGGCATCGACGATGAATTCAGCCATGGATGCAAACACGGACACCACTTGTAATGGCATCGACCCCGAGTCGATCGACCTGGCCAGCCTGAGCCGCGAGCAATTGTGCGCCTGCGTGGAAGTGGGCAAGGCCATCACGGCCGAACTCGATCCGGGAAAACTGATCCCCACCATCATGGACCGTGTCTCCCGGCTGTTGCCTTCGGAAACCTGGTCGCTCTTTTTAATCGAGGAAGAGACCCAGTGTCTGCGCTTTGAGATCAGCGTGGACATCGATCCGGTGACGGTCAAAGACTTCCGCCTGACGCCGGGGCAGGGTGTCGCCGGGCAGGCCGCCTTGCAGCAGCGACTGATAGTGGTCGAAGATGTCACCCAGTGCGACTGCTTCTTCGACCAGGTGGACCGCGTCACCGGCTGCCGTACCGTCTCACTGATCTGCGTGCCGCTGCTGTACGCCGGCCGCACCTTGGGCGTGCTGGAGGTGGTCAACCCCAAGCGCATAGACAACGCCATTGGGGCCATGCTCAACCTGCTGGCCGACTATCTGGCCATCGCCATCGAAAACACGCGGCGCTACCGCCTCATGGAAGAGCACGCCGTGCGCGACAACCTTACCGGACTTTTCAACCAACGCTACCTCTATGCCCACCTGCGCCGCCACCTGGCCGACTGCCGGCTGGCGCAGTCGCCGCTCTCCCTGGTATTCATGGACATGGACGACTTCAAGCACCTGGTGGATCGCCTGGGCCATCTCAACGGCAGCCGCGCCTTGGCCGAGGTGGCTCACCGCATCCAACGGCAGTTGATTCCACCCGCCTTCGGCGTGGCTTATGGCGGCGACGAATTCGTCATCGTACTGCCTGAATGCGACCGCCATCAGGCCGTGGGCCTGGCCACGCAAATCCACGGCGTCATCAAAGACGAACCTTACCTGCACGCCTGGGGCCATAGCGAACCCCTCACCGCCAGCTTCGGCGTGGCCACCTTTCCCGACGACGCCGATACCGTGACCGAACTGTTGGCGCTCGCGGACAAAGCGATGTTTGAAGTAAAGACCACAGGGAAGGACCGGGTCAGGCCGATTTAAGGGTCTCGGCATAAAATAATTGCACCACCTTGCTTGATCTTTGGCCCATCTGCCGCGTTGCATGCAAGGCCGCAGATCTGGATATGCAACCTTGCATACGCCTTTCGGATGAACCAAACCCCGGCGTAATCCGGCACGATTATTTTATGCCGAGACCCTAAACGGCCGGAGCCAGACAATCAACTGTGGCAACAAGGTCAGCGCCGCGATCAGCGCCACCAACATCGCCAGGCCGGTGAAAAGGCCGAAGTAGATGGTGGGCCAAAAGTTGGACAGCGCCAGGATGGAAAAGCCGATGATGATGGTCACCGAGGTGTAGTACATCGCGCGGCCGATGCTACCGTGACAGCGGTGCATGGCCTGAACGTAGTCGCCGTCAACCTTGATTTCTTCCCTGAAGCGGTAGATGTAATGAATCGTATCGTCCACGGCGATGCCGATGCTGATGGCGGCGATGGTGATGGTCATCATGTCTAGGGGGATGCCCAGCCAGCCCATCACGCTGATTACCGCCGCAGCCGATAGCAGATTGGGAAACAGGGCGATGAAGGCCAGCGTCAACGAGCGAAACAGGACCAGGAACATCGCCAGCAACGCCAGGGCCACGAAACCCAGGGTCTTGATCTGGGAAGAAAAGAGGCTTTGCAGGTAGTTGTTGTAGAGTACCATGAAGCTGGCCAGGCGCACTCGGTCCGGCGCCAGTCCCACCTCGGCGGTCAGTTCCTGCTTGATTTGCTTGAGCAGTGCGTCCCGGTTCAAATCGGGCAGAGAATCGATGATGCGCAGCCAAAAACGCGCCTCGTTATTTTCGATGCTAAGATAAGGCCATACAATCAATTTTTTGTATTCGTCAGGCAGCTTCGTGTAGAGCACCGCCATTTCAATGCTCTCCAACGACTTGCCGTCGTTGAGGATGCGGCCGATTTTGAGCAGCGTGGCCAGACTGAGCACCTTGCCGGTCCCGGGCAGTTCGTCCAGGTAGTCGTGCACCCGTTCGATGGTCTTCAGGCGCTCGTCGAAAAACCAGTATTTATTATAATCCTCGGCTGTCTTCTTGCCATACACACTGGCAAAGGGGTCCTCCTCTTCTTCCGGATCGGCGAACTGCGCAAGATCGATGTCGTCAAATCGAATGATTACATCCAGGGACGTGGTGCCGCCCAGCTTGCGGTCGATGAGTTGCATCCCCTGATAAATCTCGGTGGAGGATTTGAAGTAGTCGATGAAACTGTTCTCCACCCGCAGGCGGGCGATGCCCGCCACGGCCAGCCCCGTGATAATGACGGTGACGACCAAAATGGCACGGCCGTGATGCTGGGTGAAGCGGCCCAGGGCCGCGGTGAGGCTAAAGCCGGACGCTCGCCGGC
>JABDRH010000162.1 GCA_013041835.1 Desulfatitalea sp.
GCAACATGGGGTTCGTCTATATGCAGCAAGGCAACCTGGAAGAAGCCATAAAAATGTTGAAGCGCTCCACCGCCTTTAATTTTCGCTTTGTTCAGGGTTTCACCACCCTGGCCACCGCCTACTTGATGCAAGGGCAGGTGGACGAGGCCATCGAGGCCGGCCGGTCGGCCCTAAAAGCCGAACCCAATTTCCCCGTGGCCCACAACAACCTGGCGGTCGCTTATCTGGAAAAGGGTGATCTTGAAAAGGCCGAATTCCACGCACGGCGCGCCAGGGAACTCGGCTATGACGTTGATCCGGAATTGCTCAAGCAAACCGGCTGCCGAGGGTAGTGGAAAGCGAAATCGGCCATGCCCGACAGTGTCCTGGGCGATGATCATCGATTTACATATTTTATAGGTGAGCCTGCGGAGCGCATCACCCCTCAAAACCTCCAATGGCGGGCGGCCTTACCCCTTTCCCGGCAGGCCCAGCCGGGCCCATCCAAACCCGGAACCACTACGTGCGGGGACTACTTCACCGCTGCCGCGGATTTCTTGTCCCGCAACGATCTGGCCTTGCCTCGCAAGGCATTGGCCGAACCCCTCGGCCGCCGGCCGGGTTGCGAAGAGATTCATCAAATCCGGGTCCACCTGGTCAAGCATGGCGCCTTCTATCATCCGGCGCGGGTGACAGTGGCGGCAAACGAGTCGGCCGTCGCCCTGACGCTCAATGTGGCGGTAAGCGGCCGGGGATGTGAGTGCCTACCCCGTGAGATCGCCAACCTGGCGCATCTTTATGACCATTACCCACGGCATTTCGTACCCTGTTGCTATGGTGCGGGAGAAGGTCGCACGCCCAGCGGCGGGTGCCTGCCCATGTTTGCCACCCAATGGCTCAGCCGGTTTTACGAAGTGCACCCGAGCCGCGGCCAAGGGTCGCGGCCGCTGCATTGGTCGGTGTGGGACCCGGATCATGGCCTCTGGTGGCTCAGCCCAAGCCAGGCCGACGCGTTTTTTAGCCAGGCCGCCTTTATACTATCTTATTATTTCGATCCGCTCACACTGAGCACTGTTCAGGCATGGCACCATGCCGCCGGTGATTTCGTTGTGCGCAATACGGGCAAAAGCATCGATGTTCGCCTGATCACGGTTCGGCAGTACCGTCCCTTCATCGCGCTGGCCGATGATGACCCCATCGATCTGGCTGTACTTCTCGATACATTGACGCTTTTTTTGCTGCGCACTTCCTTGTGGATGCGCATCGATCGCCTGGATGGGGTCGGTGATCTGGTGTGGGCCCATGACCGGTACCTGGTACCCATCTGGCAAGGCTTCATCCGGGGGGTGTCGGCCATGGCCGGCCGGAACGGTTTGCCGGCCGAGTTTGTCCAGGGCGTCGTCCAATACCTGGCCGCCCATCCCCCCGGGGCGCTTCATGACTTGGGGATTCAAATTCTGTCACAACAGCCCGGGGGGCGACCCGAGACCGAATTGATAAGAGAAAACCTGCGAAAGCACTGCAAGCTTCTGGCGGCCGCTGTCGCCCACGGGTTGCCTCCAATGTGAGCAACATTGGGGTTGACTTAGCGCTTTGCCGCGAAACCCATTTGCCCTTGCGCTTGGAGGATCGAACGATAATGTAAGTACCTGTTATTTAATTTCTATACATCATTTGGTCCACGCGCATGCATTTCGCTATCGGCAGGACCTGCTCTTCCCTCCCGATCCGGCTTTTTTATTGACAAGTTGGCCGAATCCTTTTATATCACCACCTTTTGAAATCCATGTTGCCCTTAATTTTCAAGCCAAAGATCGGTTTTATATATATAGACTAAAAACATCGAAAAGCTTTTCGAGAGGAGGTGACAGACTCGTTCAGTCCTTTGCAATTATAGCGTCAAAAGACCTTTTTTATAACCAAATGGAGGTAAAAAGATGGCAAAACACCAAACCCCGCTGTTGGACCAGCTTGAATCCGGACCATGGCCGAGCTTTGTGTCCGATCTGAAGCAGCAAGCCGAAAAAAGGGCCAAAAACGCTGAAGGCATCGAATTCCAGATTCCCACGGATGTGGTTGAGGACCTTCTGGGCGTGCTCGAACTTTCTTTCAAGCATGGCCGAACCCACTGGAAACACGGCGGCATCGTCGGCGTGTTCGGTTACGGCGGCGGCGTTATCGGCCGGTACTGCGATCAACCCAAAATGTTCCCCGGCGTTGCGCACTTTCACACCATGCGCGTCGCCCAACCGGGCGGCAAGTTCTACAAGACCGATTACCTGCGTCAACTCTGTGATATCTGGGATTTACGCGGCTCCGGTATTACCAACATGCACGGCTCCACCGGCGACATCATCTTTCTGGGCACCACCACCAAACAGCTGGAAGAGATTTTCTACGAAATGACCCACAAG
>JABDRH010000163.1 GCA_013041835.1 Desulfatitalea sp.
CTTGTGGGGCGCGGTACCGCGCCGATACCCATCGACATGCATGCGCTTGAAAAAGAGCTGGCCGAACTAAAAAAGGCAGTGCTGCAAAAAGAGCGGGCCGCTATGACGGATCGCCTTGCAAAGGGTCAGGAAGCAGGGGCCGATCTGCCTTTCTACGATGCACTCAAGGAGACACCGGACACGCCGGCGGCTCGGCGGAAAAGCGACGCAGCGCCGGTTCGCACCCCGTCACCTCCCAAAGCGGCACCTTCTTCCCGGAAAAAGGCAAATGCGCCCCCCGTCCCACCTGCACCCGCGCCAAGTGCAAACGACATGGCGCAAGACCAGGGGCGTTACGCGATACAAGTGGCGGCGTTCAAGGACAACACAAGCGCGGATCGAATGGTGGCCGCCTTGCGCGCCAAGGGCTACCCTGCCTACCACGTACGCATGCCGGTAAAAGGCAAGGGGATGTGGTTTCGCGTACGCATAGGCGCATTTAAAGATCGTCGCAAGGCCGACGAAATGCATAAACGCCTTGGCCGGGATCAGATCAAGGGACTGGTGGTCCAAACTCAGTGAACATTGAACGGAGTCGATGATGAAAATCACACCCGAAGAAGTGATGCACGTGGCCGGCCTGGCGCGGCTGCGCTTGGATTCCGATAGGGTGGACAAGGTGGCGCAACAGTTGGCTGATATTTTAACCTATGTAGACACCCTGGCGCAAGTGGACACCCAGGACGTGCCGCCCACGGCCCACGCCACTGCCTTAACCAACGCCTTTCGAGAAGACCAGGTTCGCGATCACCTCCGCCCGGAAGAGGCCCTGGCCAATGCGCCGGCCAAGGAGGGGCTGACGTTCGTGGTGCCCAAGGTCATCGCTTCATCATGATAACAAAAAAGATTTCGCCAATGCAAAAACACACAGCAACGGAAACCGATCATGACGCTGCATACCCTGACCATCACCCGGGCCCATGACCTGCTCAAGGCCAAAACGATTTCTTCGGTAGAGCTCACCCAGGCGGTGCTCGACCATATCGCCCGGATGGAACCCCAAGTCCGGGCCTATCTCACCGTGACTCCCGAACATGCCCTGGCACAGGCGCAGGCGGCCGATACGGCCATTGCCCGGGGAGAAGTGTCGCCGCTGACCGGTATTCCTTTGGCCATCAAGGATGTGATCTGTACTCACGGCATACGAACGACTTGCGGCTCCAAGATTTTGGGAAATTTCGTCCCGCCCTATGACGCCTTTGTGATGCAACAGCTCAATAAAATGGGAGCGGTCATGGTGGGCAAATTGAACATGGACGAATTTGCCATGGGCTCGACCACTGAACACTCAGCGTTCCACCCCACGAGCAATCCGTGGAACCTTGCGCACATTCCCGGTGGTTCCAGCGGCGGATCGGCTGCCGCCGTTTCCGCCGACATGTGCCTGGCCGCCCTGGGATCGGATACCGGCGGTTCCATCCGCCAACCCGCCTCCCATTGCGGCGTGGTGGGGCTCAAGCCCACCTATGGCCGTGTCTCGCGGTTTGGCTTGGTGGCCTTTGCCTCTTCGCTGGATCAGATCGGCCCCTTGGGCAAAACCGTGGCCGACTGCGCGCTGCTGCTCCAGGCGGTGGCCGGCCACGACCGGGCTGACGCCACCTGCGCACCCCACTCAGTACCCGACTACAGCGTTGCCCTGGGACAGACCGTCAAAGGGCTCAAAATCGGCATTCCTCAGGCCCACTTCGAAAGTCCGGGTCTGGACCCGAAGGTGGCCGATACTGTGATGCGGGCCGTTAAAGTGCTCGAAGAACTGGGCGCCCGCACCGTGGCGGTGGAATTGCCTCACACCCAGTATGGGGTGGCCGCATATTACGTGATTGCGCCTTGCGAGGCGAGCTCCAACCTGGCCCGCTATGACGGCGTAAAATACGGTCTGCGCGACAGCGCAGCCGATCAACTGCTCGATATGTACCACAACACCCGCTCCGAGGGCTTCGGCGCCGAGGTGCAGCGCCGGGTGCTGATTGGTACCTACGCCCTTTCGGCGGGCTATTACGATGCCTATTACCGCAAGGCCTCCCAGGTGCGCACCTTGATCATGCGTGATTTCCAAGAGGCCTTCGCGCAGTGCGACTTGATCGCTTCACCGGTGACGCCCACCCCGGCTCCGGCCATTGGCGCTCATTCGAATGATCCGCTGGCCATGTACATGTCCGATGTTTACACGCTACCGGCCAATCTGGCCGGTATCCCCGGCATTTCCGTGCCGTGCGGTTTATCCGCGGATGGGTTGCCCATCGGGCTGCAACTGATGGCCAGCCATTTTCAGGAAGAGAAGTTGTTGACCGTCGCCCACCACTTCGAGCAAGCCACTGAGTTTCACAAAGCGCGTCCCCCACTATAGCTGCAAAGGAGAGCGACATGTCTATCCGGCCTGAAGGCGAAAATCTGCGCAACGCCGTCAAATGGTTCAGTGCCGAACGCCAGGCGGATCCGGCCAAACCGATTCACAAACTGCTGGATGAAGCGTGTCTGACCTTCAACCTGACGCCGGCCGAATCTGCCTATCTGGAACAATTGACCCAAGGGAAAAAGCAAGCGTATTGACACATGCCCCGCATCCGTATCCTGCCCGACATTCTGGCCAACAAGATCGCCGCCGGAGAAGTGGTCGAGCGACCCGCTTCGGTGGTCAAGGAGTTGGTGGAAAACGCGTTGGATGCCGGCAGCGACCGCATCACCATTGAAGTTGAAAACGGTGGCCGCGATTTGATCCAGGTCTCCGACAACGGAACAGGCATGGGACGCGACGACGCCCTGCTGGCCCTGGAACGTTTCGCCACCAGCAAGCTTCACACCGACGAAGACCTGATCGCCATCCGCACCCTGGGGTTCCGGGGCGAAGCCCTGCCCAGCATGGCCGCCGTCTCTCATTTGACCCTTGTCACCCGCACGGCTGACAGCGAAAGCGGCGTGGAGGTGCACGTCAAAGGGGGCAAAATCGAGCGGGTCATCGACACCGGCGCCCCGAAAGGCACCCTGATTCGGGTAAAACATCTCTTTTTCAATACCCCCGCGCGGCGCAAATTTCTCAAAACCACGGTCACTGAAATGGCTCATATCGGTGATGCGGTGGCCGGTATGGCCCTGGGATATTCAACGGTTTTTTTCAAACTGGTGCACAACGGCAAAACGGTCAAGCAATGGCCCCGCATGAACGATGCCGCCGAACGGGCCGCCGATGTGCTGGGCCACATTGCGTCGGGTGACCTCATACAGGTTGTGGCCGATGAAGGCCCCGTCACGCTGAAAGGCTACCTGGCACCGGCCCGTCTGGCGCGCAGTACCTCGCGCGGCACTTACCTGTTTGTCAACGGACGTCGGGTGCGCGACCGCACTATCCAGCACGCCCTGTTCGAGGGCTTTCACGGTCGCCTGATGCGCGGCCGGTTTCCCCTGGCCGTGCTCTTTCTCGCCGTGCCGTACGACCAGGTGGATGTCAATGTGCACCCTACCAAACACGAAATCCGCTTTGCCGATCAGCGCCGCATCCACCGCATGGTGCAGCAGGCGGTGGGCGCCGCCTTGGCCCGGGCCGAACACCGGCCACGACACTCGGAGACAACAACCGCTGCCACGGTGCCGGAACATCATGTGGCTGAATCGGCGGCGCCTTATGTGGCGCAACACACCGGAGAAAAAAACTGGGATGCACCACAGGCCCATCGGGCACCATCCCCTTTGGCAACATTCCCATCACCGGATCAGATGCTGCCCAAGGCGGCCAACCCCATGGCGCAAAAACGCCCGCCGACACCGACACCCGATCAGGCCGCCCTATGGCAGAGCCACGGCTTTGCCGACCTGACGGTCATCGGCCAGTTTCGGGGGACCTACATCATTTGCCAGGATGGGGATGACCTGATTCTCATCGACCAGCACGCGGCCCACGAGCGTATCGTTTACGAACAACTCGGCCGGCGCAAGGGCCGGATCGAATCCCAGCAATTGCTTGTGCCTGAAACCATGGAACTTGGCTTCAGCGAAGCCCGCATGCTTGAACAGCTCATCACCGACCTGGATCAGATGGGCCTGGAAATCGAACCTTTCGGCGGCACCACCTTCGTGGTCAAAGCCATACCCACTGTGCTCGATGATCAGAACGCCGAGCGCCTGGTGCGCGACCTGGTGGAACGTAGCCTGGAGATCGGCATGGATGCCGGCACCGAGCGGATTCTCGACGCCTGCCGCGCCGTCATGGCCTGTCACAACGCCGTGCGCGCCAATCAACGTCTGGTCAAGGACCAAATGCATCAGATGCTCAACCAACTGGACCAGTGCGACACCCCCTCCCACTGCCCCCACGGCCGCCCCACCTGGGTGCGCTGGACCCGACGCGATTTGGAAAAGGCGTTCGGTCGTACGGGGTAAACCTAAAACCAAATTTGGCTGCCACATACCGTGAGTGGATGCCTCCAGTCTATCCTTTCACCACCCCTATCGGTCGCAACCGGGTCAACGGCCTGATCAGATCCCGTTCGGCGGCAATCACGGCATCGATATCTATTAGATTACAATCTTCCATTGCTCAGAGCCCACCTGCTGTATATCGATGTTTACGTCCAGAAATGACCTGATGATATCCACATTGGTCCTGGTGTGCAGGCTGGGGGAAAGTGTCAGGTAGCTGCCGCCGCCGGCTATCGCCATTGGGACAAGCAATTGATCCGCCAGAAATCTGCCCACCGGTACATCGGCTGCGAGATATTCCTGGGCCTGTTTTACTGCTCTTTTGGCCACATTTTCGGCTGATACACCACGCTCGCCAAAACCGGTAAAAACTTCGGTTATCGTATCGCTTTCGACTTCGATGGTGAGCACATTACCCGGCCCATTGGCGTTGTCAACCGCAACGGCTTTTAAGCGTGACGGGTCCCATTCCATCTCCTTTCGCACGACCTTTAATTCACGTTGAGCGATATTCAACGGAAGGTTGGCCACCTTGGCGACGGCTTGGCCGTGAATGATCTCCCCCCGTCTGTTCAACCTGATCTTTTTAAGTGATGCCGGTTCAATGGCGACGATGAAACGTCCTCCACCCGCCGGGTAAAATCCGGGTTTTTCAAGACCGGCAGACACCGTGGGCCCCATTCGGTTTATGAGCGCCAAAAAGGAACGCTTTAGAAAATCAAATGGCGGCGCAAATGGATTGTGGGTCCCGCCTTCCAGTATCAGTTCCGATGGCCCGTCGGACATGATCAAAGCCGGGAGAATGGTCTGTAAAACCAAGGTGCAGCTACCCGCCGTTCCGACGGCAAAGTGGTATTTGCCGCTTTTGAGTATCCGCGGATGGAAGCTGAATCGTTGTGAGCCAATAGTGTTGCCGTCAACGTCGGCATCGCCGACCGCCTTGGCAGCGTTGACGGCCGTCAGATGCTGCCGCATCAATCCCGGTTTTCTTCTGCCGGAACGGATATTTTCAATGCGAAACGGTTGTCCCGTCACCAGGGACAAGGCAAGAGCGGTGCGTAGGATCTGTCCGCCGCCTTCACCGTGGGAACCATCGATAACTATCATTCTGACTCGCCTTTCTGGTGGATACCCTCCCCAGGGTATGAATTGGCCTCTGGGGAGGATTTGAAGACACTTTTACAATAAATTATGGCCTGCGCCGCTGGCCCGGCGGGTATCAGCTATAAAAGAGCAAACCCCTGAAAACAAACCCTTGAAAATAAAGGTTTTTGTCTTATCCGGTCGTTATGGATGCCTTGACAGCCGACGGCACATCAAGTATGAATTAGATAATTTTATATATAAAAGGAAATATATATCAATAAAACGGTTGTCATCGGTCTGCTCGGCCCTATTCTTGATGTGGGCAAACACGCCACCCGCTGGGAACGCTGGCGGCCCAGTGTTGCCATATGCCAGCATGAAGACCTGTTGGTGAGTCGGTTTGACCTGCTGTATCAAAAACCCTTTGAATCGCTTCAAGTACGCATCGCCAAAGATATCCGGTACGTTTCGCCCGAAACCGAAGTGGTGACCCATCAGGTCGATTTTGCTGACCCCTGGGACTTTGAAGAGGTCTATGGGGCCTTGCACGATTTCGCCAAATCGTACCCCTTTGATCCGGGCAATGAGACGTATCTGATTCACATCACAACCGGGACCCATGTAGCCCAGATATGTCTTTTCCTGCTGACGGAATCCAACTATCTACCTGGGAAACTGCTTCAGGCCAGCCCGCCGCTGAGGAAAAAAAAGGAGGCAGCGTTCAAGGTGAATACCGCATTATCGATCTGGATCTTTCCAGGTATGACCGAATCGCCATGCGCTTCAGACAGGAGACGCATGATGACATCTCCTTTTTAAAGTCAGGCATCGAAACTCGGAACCTGTCGTTCAACCAGCTCATCGAGCAAATCGAACGTGTGGCCGTCAATTCCGTTGAGCCTGTCTTGCTCACCGGACCCACGGGAGCAGGTAAATCCAATTTGGCCCGACGGATTTATGAGCTGAAACGGACGCGACGACAACTCAAGGGGGAGTTTGTAGAAGTAAACTGTGCCACCCTCCATGGAACAGCCGCCATGTCGGCCCTCTTCGGACACAAAAAGGGCGCTTTTACCGGCGCGATAGGCGACCGGCAGGGGTTGCTTCGCAGGGCGGACGGCGGCATGCTCTTTCTGGATGAAATCGGGGAATTGGGAATTGACGAACAATCCATGTTGTTGCGCGCTGTGGAGGAGAAACGATTCCTGCCCATGGGATCCGATAAAGAGACCCAAAGCAATTTTCAGCTCATCTGCGGCACAAACCGCGATCTGATGGTGAGTGTAAAAAGCGGCCGTTTCAGGGAAGATCTTCTCTCACGCATCAATCTGTGGACTTTCGCAATGCCTGGCCTAATGCATCGGCCTGAAGATATCGAGCCCAATCTAAAATATGAGCTGGATCGCTACGCAGAAAAGTGTGGTGCCCGGATCACCTTCAACAAAGAGGCCCAGCGCAGATTTTTAACATTCGCCATCTCGTCCGAAGCTTTGTGGGCCGCCAACTTCAGAGACCTGAATGGTGCCGTGACCCGAATGGCTACGCTTGCGCCAGGCGGCAGAATAACCATTGCGGTAGTAGAAGAAGAGATCCTGAGATTGAAATCATCATGGCATGCAGCGAGGACCGGCAGCAATATGGCGATTTTATCGGAAATCATGGGAGAAGAGCGTGTCGCAAAGCTGGATCGATTCGAACGTGCCCAGCTTGCCGACGTACTCACTGTCTGTCGCACATCCAAAACCATATCAGACGCCGGCCGAAGATTGTTTGCCGTCTCTCGAACGCAAAAAACAAAAGCAAACGATGCCGACCGCCTCAGAAAATATTTAAAAAAATATGATATTCATTGGAATGATTTCTAGCTGGCAATGGTTCTAAGGGCGCAGGAAAGAAATAATAAATTTACATTTTTAGGTGTTGCGGCGCTCACCCGGCAAGGCACAAAAATTAAAGAATATCGAGATGTTTTGTATTTTTATAACGCAGCCGGGTGAGATGGATCGGCGCATGAAAATGTGACGTTATTTTTGATCGATCCCTACGGCTAAAAATCTTCCAGAATATCAAATCTTTTGATGTGAATACTTTTAAAAGCCTTTTGATTGCGCTTCACCGGTCCTGTTGCTTTTATGGATTTCTGAGCAAAGTCAAGAAACTTTTCTCCGTTTTCAATAACATATTCCTCGTCGTCCGTAGCAAAAAGCGCGACTTCAGAAATCCTGCCTGAATCATCCCATTGGATGGGGGTGACGATACCGGTCAGGGTCTCGGTTGCAAGGGCTGTTTTTCTTTTTTGCATCGTGAAACTCCTCCCGGGGTTCCGGCATCGGGTCAAGGTATTTTGGGCTGTCGAGGTCGGCAGATATTTTGTTTTTTCTAACCGGCTTCGGTTACAAAGCGCCCCTCTTGGACTTATTATATAGCCCGCTTAAGCAAATGCCGTGCCCGATTTTCAATCAGTGTCATCCTTAGGTTTATGCAATTCACGCCAGAAAAGTGCTGAAGCTGTTGTTCCGTTATTGGTCCACGAATGATTGCCCGTGCGGCAATTAGAAAATAACCTATTGTTATTTAATAAAAATATTCGCTAAGAATCTCGAATTCCGGTTTGGTGAAGATAGGAACAAAGTGTTCTCTTTTTTAACCGGAGGAGTTTTTTTGCCGAGACCCTTAAACACCGGATTGATGAGTCGAGTCACCGTTGTCTTTATACTGCTCCTTACGGATGCCGTATTTGCTCATCAGTTTGTGAAGTTGCCGTGTGCTCACGCCGGCTTCGGCGGCTGAGGCATTGATTCGCCCCTTGTTGCGGGTGACGAGGTCTTCGATATAGCGCCGTTCAAAGTCCTTCAGGGCAAGTTGACGCGCTTCGGCCAGGGGCATGGTTGTATCCACGGTAAAGATGGTAGGCGCCCCATCGTGGTCGAAAAGCTCCTTGGGAAAGCTTTCCGGCTTCAGAATGGAACTGTTTTCCAGAATGTAGGCCCGTTCGATCAGGTTCTCCAGTTCGCGCACATTTCCCGGCCACTCATAGTGGGACAACGCTTCAATCACATGGGCATGCAGCCCTCCGATATCTTTTTGCAGTTCCCGATTCAGGCGCTTGAGAAACAGGTCCGCCAAATAGGGCAGATCCTCTATGCGGTCGCGCAATGGCGGAATGATAATGGGAAAAACATTGAGCCTATAGTAAAGATCTTTGCGAAAGCCTCCCTCGTCGCAAAGCTGCTTTAAATCCGCATTGGTCGCGGCAATGACCCTGGCGTTGGTTGAGATGTTCTCTTCTCCGCCAACATGGCTGAAGGTGCCGTCCTGCAAGACTTGCAGCAGTTTGACCTGGGCTGAAGGCGTCAAGGTGCCGATCTCATCCAAAAAGATAGTCCCACCGTTGGCGATTTCGAATTTGCCCATTTTTTTGCGAATCGCACCGGTAAACGCCCCCTTTTCGTGACCGAACAATTCGCTTTCCAACAGGGTGTCCGGGATCGCGCCACAATGGACACTGATGAATTGCGCTTTCTGGCGGTTGCTGTGCTGGTGAATCAGTTTGGCCAAGACGCTTTTCCCTGTGCCGGTTTCACCGGACAAAAGGACAGTGGTTTTGGTGGATGCCACCGAGCGGATTTTTTTGAATACATCCACCATCGCTTCGCTTTTGGTCTGCACCACCTCCAGGGCGTCAGATTTCCAGAACCGATCGCGCAAATAATCCAGCTCTGACTGGCTTAGAATTGACCGAGCGATCGTTTCGGTGACAAGATTCACCTCCTCCCGGTTCAGCGGATAGGTGACATAGTCATGCGCGCCGGCCTTGACCAGAACAACAGCCTGGCGGATGCGCGATTGGGGAACCATGATCACCATGGCAACCGATGGAAACCTGACTTTCATACCCAACATCGCCTGTTCGGGCGATGTCGGTGTCTGCACGTTTCCCAGCACATCAATATCGATGAAAACCATGTCGTGGTGATGACGCTCCAGTACCGGAAAAGCTTTTTCAAGACAGTCCGACCAGGCAATTCGGAGCCCGGATGGAAAATGAGTTTCCAAAATCTCCGAATGGTCGTTTTTAGCTGTGATTACCAAAACTGATTTCATAAAGCCTCCATGATGCCGGAGCGCACATGAGGGTATAGGCAAAAAATATAGCCGGAAAAACCAGGGCAATGCTATTCCGGGCTTTTGGGCAACCTCCTTTTATTAAAGACCCACATAACTGGCAATGCTTTTATTGACAATCTTTTTAATGCTCAGATTTATAGGAATTCTTGTATCCGAATCCATCAAAATTCAGAATTTAACGTTCAATATAATTTTTATTTTAATATCAAATAATTAGAATAGATACCCACTGCTCCCCATGAACGACGCGTCAGGTCAACGTCGAAAAACGGAATCATCAGTTCCGATGATCGACCGTATTGAACAATAATTGTAATTGTATCGATGTGTTATGTGTCTGGCATGCATCTTGTTAAGCTTTTCAGCGTTTTCCGTCCCGTATCAATTGGGGATCACTTTATCATAATCCGAAAATGGAGGCATTGAAATGAAAGGGTATAACAAAAAGCGATTGGCCGTTACCGTGTTGGTGATGATTTTTTCCATGATGGCCGTACCGGTTTTCGCCGGCCAAGTCACCCTAACCGGAATGGTGACCGATGATTTCCAGGTCATCGACGACCATGGGCAAAGCTATGATATCGCAGAAACCGCCAAGGGAGAAGAGATGGTGGAAAAAGCCGCTGGCAAAACCGTAAAAGTAACCGGCACGCTGGAAGAAGATGGCGACATGAGAACCCTTGTCGTGGCATCCTTTACAATTGTAGCGGAATAGGCCTAGCCCAGGACCGGGCGCCTCGTTTTCCAACCCAGGCGCCCGGTTTCAAGTGATTGCCGCTTATGCGTCCCCTTCTTCGGGTAGTGTTATGCCAGCGCATCATACCCGCTAAAGGTTAATTGCGCAAAGAATCTATTTACGTCACCTTACTGAGAAGTAAATATTTTCCCAACAGGAGGGAATCTAAAACATGCACCTTCATGCCAGACGCAGACAAAGCCCGAAAACAGAACAAAAAGGCAGTGTCGCCAACCAGACACTTGCGGAAGTAGAAGAGGAGCCTCCCAGCCAATCACAGAGCACCATTTCCCGCACCCGTTCCATCACCCAACCGCTTTCCGATGTGCCTTTAAAGTCCGCCAATACCGAAACCAATCATCTCCGTCGCAGATTCAAGCAGTCATTCTATCCTGAAATCAGCGACCGCCAGTGGGACGACTGGCGATGGCAGGTCGCCAACCGCATTCAAACCACCGCGCGGTTGCAACGCTTTATCACCTTGCTGCCGGAAGAACAAATGGCCCTTGAGGGACAAGCCATTGCTTTACCGTTGTCCATTAC
>JABDRH010000094.1 GCA_013041835.1 Desulfatitalea sp.
GTACCGAGTCGGGGAATCCCGCCTTCAGCGCGGCCCAGCGCCCGATATTGACCGCCGCGTTGTTGGTGCAGGCGTGTCCGATGAGGATATCGTCCACAATCGCCCCGTCGATCCCGGTCTTGTCCAAGAGACCTTTGAGGGCGAATGCCGCCAACTCTTCGGGCCTGAAAGCTGATAAAGCACCCCCCATGCGGCCTATGGCGGTTCTTACGCCATCGATGATTACGACCTCTTTCATTCTTATCGTCCTTTAAAGTCAGGCGCTCGTTTTTCAAGAAAGGCGTTCATCCCTTCCACGCGGTCTTCGGTGCCGAAGCAAAGGGAATAGCACCGTGCCTCCATGTCCAGGGCCGTGCGCAGATCCACCTGAATGCCGTTGTTCAAGGCGGCCTTGGCCATGTGCAATGCAACCGGCGCACCTTTGACCAATTTATCGGCCATGGCCTTCACCGCTTCATCCAGTTTGTCTTTGGGGACCACTTTGTTCACCAAGCCGATCTTAAGCGCCTCTTCAGCGGTGATGTGATCGCCTGTCATGATCAGTTCCTTTGCCTTGCCCAATCCGACCAAGCGGGGAAGACGCTGGGTGCCGCCATATCCGGGAATGATGCCCAGTTTGATCTCCGGTTGCCCCATGACGGCGTTTTCCGATGCGATCCGTATGTCGCATCCTAGCGCCAACTCGGTTCCGCCGCCCAAGGCATAGCCGTTAATGCGGGCAATGACCGGCTTGGGGCAATACTCCAACCGGGTGATGACGTCTTGTCCCCGGGTCACATCCTTCAATGTGGTTACATAGGTCAGCCCCTGGGCCATGACGGAGATGTCCCCGCCGGAAACAAATGCCTTTTCACCCGCGCCGGTGAGAACAATGACGCGAATTTTGTCGTCACGCTCGATGTCGTCCATCGCGCGGTCGATCTCCATCATGGTCTCAAAACGGACCGCATTGTACACTTTGGGTCGATCCACCATAAGTGTTGCGATCGGGCCATCTTTAATCAATTTGATATCTTCGAAATCCACGCCATCCTCCAAAAAATTTTTCATTTTCAGTATGTTATACATTCTTTGACGCGCAAGTCGTGCACAGCAAGAATGAATTACAATCAATTATCTATTGTTTCGAACAATATTCATTTATAATTACAGAAGCCTCAATTCGTGTCAATCACTATTTCCCGTAATAATAGACAAAATGGATAGCTTGTGTGTTTTCAGCCTGCAAGAATGCCTGAATTGTACTCACACGTAGAGCGGATATGGGCCTTGGCAGTGTACCTGTTAAAGGGAGATCACCCTGTTATTGAGCGAAGAAGGTGCACCGTTTTCAATGAACACCATAGTCTTGCCCGGTGATGGTGGATGCGCAGATCAAGCCCGCGGCACAAGCGCAATCCATGGCTACCCCGTATCCCTTGACGGTATCGCCGGCAAAATATAGGCCTTGCACGCCAGGGGCTTTGACCGGGGCCTTGAGCGTGCCGGCCTGAGTCTTGGATTTGGCCACGCCTTCCAGTTTCCAGGAGGTTGGGAACAGCCCCCAGTCGATACTGTCCCTGAATCCCGGATAGCGTCGCTCCAAGTAGCTGACAATAAGCTGACATGCTTTGACCATCAAATTCTTGTCTCTTGCCTCCTTTTCCGTAACCGGAGCGTAAGCGGTCAACAGATGTTTGCCACCCGGGGCGCATGAGGGGTCCGCCCAGGATTGAATGTTCCAGCACATGTAGATATCGTGTGCGAATCCTTCACTGCGGGGAATCACCAGGACGTCCTTGACGCCCACCGGCCACTGGCTTTCAGGAATGACCAGGCGGTTAAGCCCGAAATAAGGCGCAATAGACCCGTAACCATAAAGGTTTTCCATACGATCGGCCCATTGAGCGGGGAAGTTGGATTTAGCGACGACAGTGAACGTGCTCTGGATGGGTATATTGCTCACCACATGATTTGCGCCGATTTTTCGATGACCACCGGCAGGCTCGGCAACCACGACGCCTTGAATGCGTCCGTCCTCGATCAGGATCTCTTCCACCTTATGCGCCAGCAGCAACCGCCCGCCCAATTGGACGAATCGATTGGCCACAGACTGGCTCCAACGCATGATACCGCCGATGGCAAAACCGGATGGGTACTTGGCCTTGCCGCTGATGAAGCGTGGGTTGATAACCGTGCCCATGTACCGGAATATGTCGCCGATGGAGATGTCATCGGGATCATTGATGGTGGTGATCAGGGTGGAAACAGCATGAATCATGCCGAAGACCGTTTTGTGCTCGAAAAGGCCATTGTCCTTACACCACTGCGTGACCGAAACCTTTTCCAATGCATCGAAATCCTCGCCCTTCATCTTCGAAGCGGCAAGGTAGAATTTGGCGAAGGGAATCCGATTATCCTCGATCAGTGTCTGGATTCGGGGATCAAATTTTCCGGCGTGAAAATCAAGATACCACGCATCCCCCACATAGGTACCGTTGACGTTTCCCTTCATGGCCACACCGCTGCCCAAAAGCGCATCCAGATCCTGGAAATAACCGGCACCGCTTAGGGAAACGCCGTGATAGCCCACGTCGAGCGTATATCCGGCAAGCATTTTACCGTCGATCATTTTTTCCAGAGACGGCGTGGCATAAGGCAACCAACTGTATTGCTTGCCCAACATGGAACGATACCACTTTTGCCCATTGGCCAAGATCTCTTCTCCTCGAAACGTCATGGCGCGTCCGCCCACGCGGTCGCATTGCTCTATCAGCAGCGTTTTAAGGCCTTCCTTGGCGCAAAGCCCCGCAACCGTCAATCCGCCTACCCCGGCGCCCACCACGACGACATCCCAGTGCTGCGCATCATTCATTCTGGATCGTATCCTGTTGTCGTGTCCATCGATGAAAAACCGCGCAATCCCATGATCGCACGCGCCTCATCGGGTGTGGCAGGTTCTCTTGAACACAATTCGGCCACCTGCACGGCAAGCGCTACCAGCTCGTAATTGCCCTTGGCCAACTCACCATTGGGAAGACGCACATTGTCTTCCAAGCCGACACGCATGTGCCCCCCCATTATGCACGATTGCATAATAGCGGGAAATTCGTCCCGTCCGACGCCGCAGGTAGTGAAATTGGCATTCGGCGGCAAGGCATGGACCATCGCGGCAAAGGCATCCGGCCGAAACCGTTGGCCGCCGGAAACACCCCATACAAAATTAAAGTTCATGGGATCAGAGAACATCCCCTGCTTCATGATGAGAAGCACGTTGTCCACCCCCCCCATGTCGTAACATTCAATTTCCGGTTTGACGCCGTTTTCCTCCATTGCCTTGGAGAAATCCTGAAGCATCGTGAAAGTGTTGTCAAAGACATAATCCACGATGATCTCGCCCGTCTTGCGATTGACTGCGCCGAAATTCATTGTATTGGTGTTCAGCGAGGCCATCTCCGGCTTGATCGCAACGATCTGAGCCAGACGCTGTTCCGGCGTTTTTTCCATGCCCACGGCCGATGTGAGGTTGACAATGAGCTCGGGCGTTTTTTCTTTGATGGCGTCGTGTACCGCACGGATACTTTCCACTTCATGGGTGGGCGTGCCATCCTCCAGACGCGCGTGCACGTGCACCATGGCCGCTCCCGCCCGGTAGCACAACGCTGCTTCCTCGGCGAACTCTTTGGGGGAATATGGAACGGCCGGGTTCTGGTCCTTGATCGTGGTCGATCCGGACAGTGCTGCTGTAATAATGACTTTACTGCTCATGGTGTTCCTCGCTTTAAACGCAATCATTTTGATGGCCGGTGGTCGATCACCCTTCATGTAAAAATAGTAAAGGCAGTCTTGGTGCCATCTTCATGGTAGTCGTAAAATCCCTTACCGTTTTTTCTCCCCAACCGACCGGCCTCTATCATCTTACGGTATAGAATATTGAGCCGATCACGCTGCCGATGCGTGTACTCGTAGGTGGCATCCTGCGCCATTTGAATCACATCAAATCCGCCAAAATCCGCCAATTCACAAGGCCCCATGGGATGGTTGGCCCCTAGCCGCATTGCCGTGTCCACCTCTTGCGCCGTCGCGGTGCCTTCCAATACGATCTGTGCGCATTCCTGGTATAAAAGGCCAAGAAGTCGATTGACGATGAACCCGGGAACATCCTTCACCTTGACCGGCGTCTTTCCCATTTTTTTCAATACGGCAACGGCAATATCGATAGTTGCGGCAGATACGCCGATGGGCGTCACCACTTCAACAAGCTTCATGACAGCGGCAGGGTTGAAAAAGTGCGTTCCGATACACCTGTCCACGCGTTGGGTGGCGCCGGCAATGGCCGTTACGGACATGACCGAGGTGTTGGTGGCAAAAACGGCGTGAGGTTGGCAAAAGCGATCCAGGTCGGCAAAAACTTTCTTCTTCAGATCTAAGCTTTCCGGCACCGCTTCGATGACGAAATCCGCATCGCTAACAGCCTTTTGCATATCCGTGTTCAATTTCAGACAGGACAGAATGTCGCGTCCTTGTTCTTCGGTGACCTTGCCTTTTGCGATGAAATGTTTATCGATGTTGCCGCGTACGGTTTCGCCGGCCTTGTCGAGCATGGCTTGAGAGATATCGAAAAGCGCAACCTCGAATCCGGCAACAATGGCAGCCTGGGCAATACCGTGCCCCATTGTTCCCGATCCCAATACCGCAATTTTTTGAACCGCCATCCTGGCTCCTTTCTACTCAATATCGATCTTGAAAGAAGGTGACCTCTGTCATTTTGTTGTTCATAATGAATCACATTCTATATGTCAATGACTTTATTTAGCACATAATTTGCGATAATTATATATTTTCCTAATTTTTTTAGTTGCTTGCTTGATTTTTCGCTTCGAGACCTATGATTATTTGTTATGAATTTTATTCGTTTTTAAATCTCCTATTTGTCGTAATTATGGCTTTGATTTGGATTTTCCCGGTTGCGAACAACGGTTAGACCGTTTTTCGGGACATGGACCTTCTCATCATCGCCCACCCATTTTATCGACAAGCACACCCGCCCATTGGTTGCGGCGCAGATTGATCATATTGGAATAACAAAGAATAACTCGACAAATGGTTTTTTTGCGGCGGTCGGCGTCAATACCACAAAACCAAGCCATCGGCCTAAAAGCAACACAGGCCGTATACACCCAAAATCTCAATGAATAAAATTCATTCAATTACATTTATTGAAGTGTCTTCATTTTTTGCTTGACTTGAACCGGTTATAGATATTCAATTGGCAAATAAAGGGCTCTATAAAATTCAGATTTATGTTCCGCCTGCGGTTCCGTCCGTGACCGGATAACTTCACGGACCTCGCGCTTGATTAGGGATAACCGCATTGAGGAAGGAGCCGCGCAATGAAGCAACCCCTCACCATGGAATGGATTTGATGTATAAACGGCGTTTTGGAATTCGGGCCAGTGGTGCTTTCTGGTGGGATCCTGAATATAGTTCGCCTTTCGACAACACGTCAGTTGCGACCGCAAACGTTTTAGACAAGAAGGGCAGCCAGCTAATCGACCATCTTTCGAAAAATGCCGACGAATATTACAATGGGCCTGAAGGTGAGTTGCTCGATGCTTTCGTTTTCGCACGGATCGATCCATGGGACGTACCGATTTATATGGACGAAGATTTATGGTACACATGTTTATCAGACCTGTATGATATTAAAGGCAACCTATGGCGCACAAAGCTTTTGCTCAGCACTTTCAATTATGATGTTCAGGCCCCCACCAGGATCTATAATGACACCGGTTTTGACTTGATTGCCAGAAACTGCTGTGTAAACACCCATCCGGCGGATGAAGGCGGTATCTTTTATGTCCCGCATAGAAACCCAAAAGATTTGTCCCCACCGGTTCTTTCCGGACGAGGCATTCGATAGGCGATGAAAGAACTTTTTTTGCCGGCATCGTTACTTCTATAGCCGAAAGCAGTGACATGCGAAAGTATATTTGAAATATCTGTATTCGAAAACATAGGCTCTTATCTTTCTACTCACATCAAGGAGGTTAAACATGCAAGCTACCGCCGTAGTAACAAAAGCCAAGATGGATACCCTTCAAAAGATTCACATCTGGGCCGCCAGAAGCGGCTGGATTTTCACTGCCGGTTTTCTTTTTGCAGTTCTTCCATGGTTTGGCGGTGGCATACCACCGATGCTTAAACCGACAGATACGCCCGAGGCTGTCTGGGCCTTTTATTCCGGCCAAAAGTATTGGGTTCTTGCCGGAGCATGGATCGGCATGTCTGCAAGCGCATTTTACTATGTATGGGGCGGTGCGATCGCAGCGATGCTCAGAAGGACCGAGTATGGCCGTCCCCCTATTCTGACCTATACTCAGCTCGGTGCTGTCGGCGTGGCGGTATTCAACTCTGTTTTGTATTTCTTTGTAATGGCATGGGTCGGATTCCGCGTGGAAACGATGGACCCAAAAATGATTCAACATCTCAATGATTTTTTGTTCATCCAGCTCGAGTTTGAAGTTTTTCCCCTTAGCTTATGGGCTGTTGCAATGGGATTGAGCATACTTTTGGACAAGAGCAAAGATCCGGTGATGCCGCGTTGGGTGGCCTGGGCCAATTTCTGGTACGCCGGACTTGTCATGTCCGGACAATTCATGATATTTTTTAAATCCGGGCCGGCGGCGTGGAACGGCGTGCTTGCAGTATACTGGCCGGCATTTGTCTTTTTTACGTGGCTGTGTATCATGAGTAGCCAGATGGTCAAAGCGATCAAAAAATATGACTATGCGGCTGGAGAAGCAAGGGCAAATCTGGAGGTCTATACGTAACGGTAATAACCCCATACCGGCTGAACCGGTATGGGGTTACCTATGTTGCAGAACTAAGATGGCCGAAAGGAAATAGACATTTGCGAGTATTGAAAAATACAGGATTAGAGCACAAGTCATTGGATACAACTGGCGGTGGACTTTAGGATCGCAAAGATTGTCGGCCATCTGTTTTATGCGACAATGGGGGTTATTTAAATAGTGACTATAGTGGGAGAGTATAATGCTAATGAATGCAGAAAATGACCGTGTGAATTTGGGTCTTGTCAAACAATTGGTATTCGCACAAAAAGAGGGCCATGTGCCGGGCGAGCTGGGTATTTGGATCTTTATTCTAGGCGACATGACACTCTACCTTTTATTGATCATATCGTTCATGGTTGAACGATATAGTAATTATGAAATGTTTACAAATGGGGCGTTGAGTCTGCATCCCACCATCGGTGGCATCAACATGCTGCTTCTTTTGACCAGTTCGTTGACCGTTGCGCTCGCCGTCAAGGCAGTTCGTGAGAAGATAATGGAGAAAGCAGCGCCTGCCCTCGTGAGGATAACGATGACATGCGGCTTCATTTTCATTATAAATAAATACTTCGAATATAACGGCCTGGTTCGCGAAGGCTATCCACCCTTGGAGAATGTTTTTTATACATGGTATTATGTTCTTACCGGAATCCATCTGACACACCTTATTGGGGGGATGTTCGTTCTTAGATTCATGCTAAAAATTTCACAAATCAAAGACAAAAGGCCGGAGGATATCCGAAACATGGAATCCTGCGCAAGCTTCTGGCACGCTGTTGATATTTTATGGATCATTTTGTTTCCATTACTTTATCTTTTGAGGTAAGCTTATGATGACGCTGCTACGAACTTCGATTACACCGGTTTTTTTCCTTTTGCTGATAGGCACTCTCGTATCATGGTGGGCTGGTATTGAGGGAGCGAATGGCATGGTTGTCATGACCATATCCATGATTAAAAGCTTTTTGGTTGGGATGTTTTTCATGGAATTACTCCATGCTCCGGGATGGCTGAAAAGAATTTGGCAGTCTTGGTGCATTATTGCGGAAGTTGCTTTTTGTGCAATCAATCTGGCGACAACAATGTCTGTAGGTTGACTATCGATATTGTTTATTCAGTTTTTTTTATTGCTTTATGGATACCCAAATGCGTCTTCAGTATTGAAGGCGAACTTTCACGTTGATAGAACCTTCATTCTTTCATGGTCGTTCCATCATCCATGATGGAGGTGGGAACCAATTCTCTCAGGTTTTTCATCAGCGTATCCGGATCCAATGGCACATCTTTGCGAATCGCTTCACGTAGCGCGGGAATGGCGAAACGCATGGTGATATCCGAATAGGTCAGCCTGACAGGATCTCCGTCTTTTCTGACCGGGCGAGGCCGGCT